>JAPLFR010000005.1 GCA_026390575.1 Ignavibacteriales bacterium | reverse complement strand
GTACACTTTGATCGAACCGACCAAAGTAAATAAACAAAATAACTCATCTCACGTGCGGAGAGAGAGGGATTCGAACCCTCGATAGCAGTTACCCACTATGCAGGTTTAGTCCGTCCCGACTTCGTCGGGACGCGATCTCGTGGCGCTTGTAGCGCCACGGACAAACCTTGTGCCTGCCACTTTTCAATAAACTCCGCTACCAACTTCCTTCCACTCGGACTCTTCAACCACGTTTCTCTCTTCATCGCCTCTGCACGCATTGAATACAATTCTTTGCGAACCAAAATCCAGGGACGATATGCTTTAGTGGATCGAATGTATCCAGCATTATGTCGTTTTAAACGAGTACCGACATCATCCGTTTGTCCAACATAGGTACACTTTGATCGAACCGACCAAAGTAAATAAACAAAATAACTCATCTCACGTGCGGAGAGGTACACTTTGATCGAACCGACCAAAGTAAATAAACAAAATAACTCATCTCACGTGCGGAGAGAGAGGGATTCGAACCCTCGATAGCAGTTACCCACTATGCAGGTTTAGTCCGTCCCGACTTCGTCGGGACGCGATCTCGTTCCGTTGTCTCCGACAACGGAACGGACAAACCTTGTGCATGCCAATTTTCAATGAACTCCGCTACTAACTTCCTGCCACTCGATTCTCTCTTCATCGCCTCTGCACGCGTTGAATACAATTCTTTGTGAATCAATGTCCAAGGACGATATGCTTTAGTGGATCGAATGTATCCAGCATTATGTCGTTTTAAACGAGTACCGATATCATCCGTCTGTCCAACATATGTACGCTTTGATTGAACCGACCAAAGTAAATAAACAAAATAACTCATCTCACGTGCGGAGAGAGAGGGATTCGAACCCTCGATAGCAGTTACCCACTATGCAGGTTTAGCAAACCTGTGCCTTCAGCCACTCGGCCATCTCTCCGAGCTGAATGTGTATGATTTAATTAAGTAAAAAGAACCCCGAAAAGCAATTTGTTAATTATACAAGCGGAGAGCGAGGGATTCGAACCCCCAAGGGCTTACGCCCGCCAGTTTTCAAGACTGGTGCAATAGCCGTTCTGCCAGCTCTCCAGGCTCATTACTTTTATTTTCGCCACTTATTTTTCTCTCGTGTCTCAAGTGATCAGTGTTCTACTGATCACTTCACTGATCACCTTACTGAAGAGCTTTTCCTTCATCACCGAGATGAAAACGCTGAGAGAAACAAAGCTTTCAACTTTTCATTAAAGATATCAATCCTTCTATATCAATATACGAAAACGTGTCCGTGACTGCAATTCGTTTTGTTGTTCGAAGCTGCTTCTGAAACTATTTCATATTCCTTCTTTTAATTTCTTTTACTCAATTACGTTTAACTCATGACTCCATACTTAATTTTATCAATCCTCAAGCATCATCATTACAGCATCAACTCTGCCGAGCGGTGCAGCAAGCTGGATTCCGTTTACTTCAGAGCGTACCTGCTGATATATCTCTTTTGCAATTTTAACTCCTTCAGAAAATGCTTCTTCCTTTGATTTTGTTTTACGCATGCGTTCTAGAATCTCAGCCGGCACAGAAGCGCCCGGCACTTCGTTGTTCATGAATTCTGCATTTCGATACGAGACCAGAGGCCAGATTCCACAGAGAATCGGCAACTTGATATGTTCTATTCTTTTTAGAAATTTTTCGAGAATGCGCAAATCAAAGACCGGCTGAGTCATCATGTATTCCGCACCAGCTTGGATTTTCCAATCAAGACGGCGCAATTCTTCATCGAGATTTATTGCACCCGGATTTACACCAACGGCAATTGAAAATCCGGTCGGTTCACCAATAGGATTATTTGCAAAATCTAATCCATGGTTAAGCCGGTTAATTAGATTCGTCAATCCGATAGAATCAACATCAAAGACTGCAGTAGCATCGGGATAATTTCCAAGTTTCGGAGGATCGCCAGTAATCGCAAGAATATTGCGAATACCAAGCGCCCACGCACCTAATAAATCTGATTGCATTCCGATAATATTGCGGTCGCGGCAGGCGATATGAAGCACCGGCTCAATACCAACTTCGTTGTGAATCTGCACTGCCATCGCCAAGGCCGACATCCGTGCTGATGCACGAGGTCCATCTGGAATATTAATGGCATTGATTCCATGCTCGAATAACATCCGTGCTTTTGCAATTTCCCTGCCTGCAGAAATACCTTTGGGCGAAACAAGCTCAACTAATTTTACGAACTTCCCCTCTACAAGCATCTTGGACAAACGCGACTTTTCCTCCTTCGGGCAGACACGCACCTCTGCCGGTTTTTCTATAATGAGCGATTCGCTTTTTACATCCATCCTTTTTGCCGGCTGTAATGCTTGTACGGCACGGCGAATTGCTTTTATGTGGGATGGATTCGTACCACAACATCCTCCAACAATGGATGCACCAGTTTGAATAAATCGCTTGGCATATTCTGCCATATATTCCGGCGAGGTCATATAAAGATTTCTTCCGCCAATGTTCTGGGGAAGTCCGGCGTTTGGCTGGACAGAAAGCGGAAGTGTTGTTAATTCCCGCAGCCGTTCAAGCGATTCCAACATAAGCTTGGGGCCTTCCGAGCAATTCATTCCTATCGCATCAACGTGATATTGAGAAATTGCCTCTACAAATCTTTCCAGTGTCTCGCCCGAGAGCAAGCCGCCTTCACTGTTGATTGTTACCTGCGCGATAATGGGAATATCTCTATTCAACTCGCGTACAGCGCGCACACCCTGCACAATTTCTTCAACCATACTAAATGTTTCGAATACAATAATATCAACTCCGCCGTCGAGTAATCCCTTCACCTGCTCCGCAAAAGCATCTTTCGCTTCATCGTAGGAAAGTTTTCCAAACGGTTCAATTTGAATACCAAGCGGACCAATTGCCCCGGCGACAAGTGCATGATCTTTCGCAACCGATTTTGCTAACTGCGCGCCTTTGAAATTGAGCTCGTACACCTTTGATTCAAGCCCTTGTACCACAAGCCGGTATCTGTTGGCACCGAACGTATTCGTTTCAATGACATCGGCACCAGCATTGATATAATCTCGATGCACTTCTGTCACCAATTCTGGATTGGTCATATTCAGCTCTTCAAAGCATCGATTGATGAATACACCTTTATCGTAGAGATAGGTTCCCGTGCCGCCGTCAAAGACAATAATTTCGTTTTGAAGCCGTTCTTTGAAAGATTTCATGTGATGAATTCCAAAAAGGAATAAGTTTTGTTTTATTGATATAAAATAGACATAATCTGATTGGACTTCAAGGGGTATATACCCTCCATTATGAAAGGAGTACATACAGTCGTCCGATCAAATCTCATACTTGTTTAGAAATATCAATTTGTATTAATTTGAATTTAATATTTTGCTTTCTTGCCAAACTGGAACAGTGGTTTTGTTCTGCCCATAAAAAGCAATAATACTGTTCTACAATACAGATATTCATAAAAAAGGCATCCAGCCCTCTGCGGACTGAATGCCTGTACTTAAATTTTCATTTCCCGATTAAAGTATGTCGGGATGTGTACTTACAACATCTTTACGTCATCAGAATCATCTTCTTTGTGGCATTGAAGTTGTTATTTGACTTTCTGAAGGAAGGAACATATTGAATGATGGTAATCAGCAGGCAAGCTGGATAAATACTGATTCACGTGGATCACATAAATAGGTTAAAACAAATCTGAAGAATTTTAAAATGACAAAACGATCTTATACGAGCGGTCCATGTCTAATCAGCCTTTCGAATTGAATTTTCTTTTCCTTGTTTGGTGAGAATCTGTTTATCATGTTGCTCGGCAATTTCAAGATGCCGTACCATCGCGAGACGTGCATTTTCTGCATCTCGATTGAGGATAGCGGTAAGAATTTTTTCATGCCATTCCACAGCAATCTTTTTTGCATCTATGATTGTAGCATACACCGAAGATTTAATCAGGGGGGCAAGTCTGTGTATCGGTTCTAACAGTAATGGAATCAAGAGATTTTCAGAAGCTTTTGCAATATCTAAATGGAACAGCATATCAAGTCGAGAGAGCTCTTTATAATCTCCATCTGCTGTCTTCAAATCATTGAGGTCTTTCTTCAATCTTTCTGCATCTTCTTCAGTGTGATAGAGCGCTGCCAATGCTGCAACAGGCGGTTCAATAATTTGTCGCGCATGAATTACGTCAAGAATATAATTGCTCTCACTTTGCATTTGAAGATAAAGGTAGATGGGATCCGTAACTGTCTCAGCAGATATATTTTGGACATAAATCCCTTTCCCTTTCATGATAACAACTAATCCACGAGCAGCAAGCATGCGAAGAGCTTCTCGTATTGCTGTACGGCTTACTTTGAATTGTTCACAGAGTTCTTGTTCAGAGGCAAGTTTCTCTCCAGGTAATACCGTCTTTGAGCGGATGGCTTCTTCAATCTGTGATTCCACCATCTTGCTCAAAAGCTTTCTTTTTCCAACGGGTTCGAACATAATACTCTTCTATCGCTTGTATGACATCCTACAAGGGCAATCTATTAAAGATTTTCATTCCTATCAATAGAAAAATGATTTTTCAAAAAGGCGCGATTTTTAATGTAAATGTTAATCCGAATTAATTTTAGGATACAAATCTGGATTTGCGCAGAAACCAAAATGTTATACTATATACCTATGTGGCAGATGAAGGTACTTTTTATTTCATGAGATCGATTGACTGAGCATCCTGCAATCTGCTATAATAGAAGTTGCTAAAGAACTATAGGTACGGTTTTTATTTATGGTTGAAAAAATGAAAATCAAATAGGATGCCTGCCCCGAACAAGCGGGACAGGCATCCTCAATATTATGCGGATGTCTTTTTGGAATTCCTTTTAACGGGCAATGGAAGTGCATGCTGGATAGCATTCAATCGTGATTTCACAAATCGTGCATGACTATTGTTCGGATAGAGCAGGCTCAGTTCTTCGTACGCCCAGCGAGCTTTGGCTAAATCACCGACTTGCTCATAAGATTTGCCAAGCATAAAATATGCATCGGACTTTTTATTCGATGAATCGATAGTAATAACTTTTTGGAAATGTGTAATGGCAGTAAGGAAATCATGTTTGGCATACTGGCATTCGCCTATCCAGTATTCACAGTTATCCGCAAGAGATTCTTCAATCCCTTTATCGATCAGACTGCCAAATGTCGCCATAGCATCTTCGTACTTCTTCTTCAGGAAAAGTGACACTCCTTCAGAATACTCATCACGAAACGATGAATTTATACCTGCTGGCGAAAATATCTGCGGTTCTGCCTTCACATTGCCGGCAAAGAGCTTCTGGCGCAATTCATTCAACTGTTTTGCGAAATCTTTATTTTCAGTCTGGAGAGTAACGACGCTTCGTTCAAGTTCTCTTTGTTTATACACAGCCATGGATTCCTTCGATTCAAGCTCGTTTACTTTATCAACCAGGGAACGCGTGGACACTAACAATAATCCGGTATATTGCTGCATGGATTTCAGTGAATCCAGTAACGTGCGCACTGTGCGATTTGCTAATTGTAATTGACTTCTTAACTGCTCAACATCATTTGACGGAAGCACCATATTGCCTCGCTGTGGTATTGATGTTACAGGTCGGAAGTACTCATCACGATATCGCACGGGTTCACGTGTCAGCGAACATCCGGAAAGCAGCAATGCTGCTAGTATAGAAAGCATGGTACATCGGAGAATGGTTTTCATATTTTGCTCCTTTTATTCACTAGGTGGATTTTTTTTCATTGATAATACGTATGCAGAAAATCCCAGAACTCCGACCACAATAATAGCAGTTGTCACGTTGTCCAACGCTAAAATACCATGTTTAGGTTTTGGCGGAGCCGGTACTCGTTTTAAAGGCACATAATCTTTCCAAGCTATTCGCTTCACAGTATCCACTTGAAAATCAAACTTATAACTTTTTGCTTTCGGTCCAAATATCAAAGGAAGCACAAGACTTATCCGTTGACCTACGTTTTTCTTAATTGATTCTTGCAACGGCAAAGAACGACGGTCGGTCGTTGGCAGTAAATCCACTTCCACCCATTTGTCACCATCGCTATAGATATTATCGCGTGGAATTACTATTTCGCGAATATATCCGAGGGGAGGCATAATAATGGAACCTGAACGGATCGTGTCCCCGTAAAAGTTACTGGCATGCCGGACTGCGAAGTACCTTCCGCTGATGCCTATTGATGCTTTACTCCAATCAAAAGTAATGTTCGACTGAGAAATATTTTGGAGCTGAAACTGAATCGCTGCTTCATCAAACTTAAATTGAATGATGATGCTATCATCCTGGAACATGAGGCTTGAATTCTTTATCGGGGAGATCAGCTTATAGGTGTACTGATACTTATTACCACTTCCGGGACTAAATTGGCTCGTCGTCGCACAAGACATGAAAATTCCAGAAAATATTATAAGCGCCGCAAATTGGATAATTTTCATTTTTTAAGTTGCATCTCTATTTACTGTATTGATGATATAATCATTTAAATATTATGACTTTTTTGTAAGACTTTCTGATTGCTCTATACCTAACCAACGAGTGTTCTGCCAATCTCCTCGTAAGTCATCTAAAACATCTACTCTCCGTTAGAACCCCGAGACTTGCCATTGGCACACTCGGGATGATCACGTACATCTTGCGGTGGATTGTGATCATTTCAACATAACCATTTTCTTCGTGCTCACATAATCTCCAGCAAGTAATCGATAGAAATACACACCACTTGCAACACGTACACCGTTTCCGTTCAATCCATTCCATTGTACAGGGTACCGTCCTGCGTCATGAATGCCACGTTCGATCGTCCGCACATGCTGACCAAGTATATTGAAGATTTGTATTGCAACACGCGGTATCTTGCCAGCCACTTCCGGCACGTCAAATTCAATCGTTGTGGTCGGATTAAACGGATTTGGATAATTTTGATACAACATCCATTCGCGCGGTATTGAATTTCTGACATCCTGGATACCCTCCTGCGGTGAATTTAAGAGCGCTACGTCATTATTGTCACCCGAACTCATAAGTACGTGGATCGAATCGACATTATTATTTGTCAATTGAACCGGCAGACGGAATATTGAAGAGTCACCCGGTTCAATCGGTACGTTATTAGCATTCCACAATATGATACTGACTTCGTTACCTACACTCTTCACATTCGCTCTCATCATACTCGCACGCGGGTAAATCATATCAGTAGTTGTATCAAGTGCAACTTTATTCTTCATGTAGATGGCTGCTTGCAAACCCTTGATAGGTACAGAATTTCTCAATACGAAACGCGAACCAATGTGTGTTGTTTGCACATAGCAAGAGTCTGTCTTTGAAGTTAAGAAGGCTGAGCCGGAACTTATCGGCACCGAACCTCCTTCTATCTTCCCTAATGAACCTCCATTTGACTTCGTCCAATCGCGTGTCGGATTCCATCCACTATCGAGCAAACTATCAAGACAGTATTGCAAGTCTTGTATATTCACTCTGCCATCACCCACCGTTCCATCTTTATTAATCGGATATATATCGGCACTATTGAAGGCATAACCCGTTAACAGCTTGCGTCCTATGATATGATCGATCATCGCTGTCAGATCACCAATGTTCCGGAAATTATCTCCATTGACATCCGCTAATAGCATAATCGCATCTGCAAAGAAAATTGTATCTCTCACACCCGGAACAGATGCTCTCACTGTATATCGACCCGGTCTATTGCCCAAGATCAGCGATGTTGAAGCCAGCCCAGCTGAATCTGTGGTAGCGATCATCGAATCTTTTTGGACCAAGCCATGAGCTGTGAGTGAATCGTACCGTGTCATCGTATCAGGCCGCCCAAGAATTGTGAAGGCAACACGTGTGTTGGGTACGAAGTTGCCTCCTATATCTCTCACCTGTACAACGAATGGCTGCAACTGAGCACCGAGTTGTCCTACTTGTGCATTACCCGATTCCTGTGCCAGCATCTTAGCAGCACCAACAGTTGCCGTGGCGTAGAACCTGACGACGCTATCAGACGGCAGTACCGATGTTTGAGCAATAACATTATAGCGGCCAACCTTTGAACCGAGTGTCAATACCGTTTTCGCTACACCCAACGAATCTGTCCAAACGGTATCTTTGGAAAGTTTGCAGCCCTGAGTAGCACTTGGTGTATCAACGATAGCAAATGTCACGCGGCTATCCGGAACCGGATTACCGCCAATGTCCTGAAGCCTGACGACAAATGTATCGAGTGGTGTCAGGATTGTTTTTTGCTGAACTTGTGCAGAATTATATGCCGCCAACGTCTTTGCCAATCCATGACCCGCCTTGGCAATAAATTCCGGTTTTGTATTGAGATACCGTGAAGATGCCTGAACCTTATATGTGCCAACTTTATCGCCCAATGTCAGGCGTGTTGAAGCATATCCGTCAGTATTCGTCAATGCTATCTTTCGGATCAATGATTGACCTTTTGCAGCTGTTGGAGATTCTATAATATTAAAGTAGACTGTATCCCTTGTCCTCGGATTGTTTGCTCGATCCAATACCCGAACTTCCAAAGATGTATCAACTTGACTCAGTATCGGCTTATTTTGATTCATGCCCCCAACCGCGAGTAATTGTTGCTGAACGCCCGGATTTGCTTTGATACTAAACGTATTCTGGATACTGTTCACATAGGCATTGACCTGATATGTTCCTATCTTCGTGCCAATGGTAAAGGCATTCGTTGCCCTGCCGATTGAATCTGTACGCACAACCGCACTATCAATAATGCCGCCAGCAACTGAATCAGGCCGCGCAGTCACTGCAAAATTCATTGATGTAAATGGTACCGCATTATCATATCGATCGTTCAATAATGCGGCTATTTGAAGAACGACTGCTCCAATCGTATCGGTAAAGGTGGTTGTACCGGCAATTATTTTCGCCGGAACGTCATTCGTAGCAGTGAGATCCTGCGTAGAATATAGCACTGGTTTATTCTTCGCTGTTGCTGTCAGTTTATAATGACCCACTTTTTCACCGAGTCGTGCAAGCGCCAAAACTTTTTTAGTTGTATCGATAACGACATATTGCGTTAAGAGACTATCGTGTACTGAAGTTGTCTGTTTCGTTAACGAAATCAACACGGTATCTCCTTGTCTCGGATTGAGTTCAGAATCAAAGAGATTAATGGCGAACTGTTTCACCTTCATAACCGTATCTTTCACAGATCCGTTTACAGGAATATTATTAATCTTTGCTGCAGATCCAGGTTTTGCATCCAAATCGATCGATGTTTTTACTGTTGGATCTTCTACAGAAACAGCATGCACAACTCCAAGTCCGCTCTTCTTACCAAAGAAAATACTCGCAGTCGCTTTTCCGCTTGCATCCGTAACCACGGTATCGTTACTCATCCGATAAATAGTGTCCGGTGCAATCACAGTTAAAGAAATTTGCGTTTGTGGAACCGGCAGACTGTCCTGATCATTTGCTGTTAAATAAATTGGATTCCTGTCAGACTTCACTGAATCGGTAATCTTTGAGGCCTGAGCAATCAAAGAATAGATAGAAGACTTCGCTGTTGCAGTAAATGTGTCTATGGCACTTGACACACCGGGGACAAACGCCGCAACACGATAATTGCCCTTAATACTTCCCAATGTAACCTTTGTCTGAACCTGTCCTAAAGAATCTGTGATTGCCGACGGAACTGACAAAACTTGACCGACTGCATTATTCGGAGTATCGACAAATGCAAATTGGACATTTTGATTTCGAATTGGTTGATTGAATGCATCAATAACCCGTGCAACAAATGCGGTATCCAACGATTTTCGAGTTCGGCCGGTTTGTTTATTTCCTGCAATAAGCTTCAATGAATCAGCTTCCCATTCGTAATTTGCAATGCCGAGCAGATTATTTGCATCAGCAGCAGCCCATCGCCCGTTGGAACCGAAGCTCGGAATATTGGTTCGGGTAATTGTGCTATCAATACGAGATACACGCTGTCGACGCCAAGATAATCCACCATCAGGTGACCGCCAGAGATCCAGTGTTGAAGGATTCTGACCCTGAAGTTCATTTGAATGAAATGTGAACGTAAGATTTGCATTCAATAACGTATCGGTGGTCGCTTTGATGTCAAAGAACCGCTGGATGGAAGTCTTTCCATTCACCGACACAGCAGAACCAGAAGTTCGTGTGACCGTCGTTCGTCCCGGATTGGTACCATTCCAAGAAATGGAGAGACCAATTCCACCGAAGTCTGAAGAATTGAGACCGCTGATGAGATCGACCGTTTTTTGTAATCGTCCAAACACCGACCCTGCCTCTGTTAATCTACCGGAGAGTCTATCGAGTGTCATCGTTGTACCAGAATCAATCTTAAACGATACATTTTGAGCGACGTTGACTGTTTGAAGAATTCCGAAATTTCCTCCTTGTGACGATTTTGTGCTTCCTGCTCCCGTAAGAAGCAGATTAAAGTAATTCGTTGCCGGTACAGTTTGATTTGCACCGAAAAATTCAAATGTTCCTGTTACAGTATCGGGTAATCCAGTCGCTTGACCTTTTACCTGAAAGAGTCCGGGACCTTTATAGGTTCCGTTTTTCCCATTCACAAAATGTTGTGATTGTGCAGTGAACGCTAAGAATAATAACGCAACTGCAAATGCAAACAGGCCTCTTCGCGCCTGCCAGATCCTGTATCTGGTCAGTCGACGCGGCACTCTATTATATAGTCTTGCGACCATTGGAGTCACCCTCATTTTAGTCTCTTATCCTTTGAGACATCGACAAATAAATTCTCTTTTATCAAAGCAATACTCGTCAGGGTCGTCTTATGTAAACGACTCTGATGAATAGTACTATGAAGTTCTTGGTACACATGAGAAACCTGATATTTCTTCTGGAAAATCTTATTATCGTTATTCCATCTTTGCCCCAAGTTCATCTTTAAATTAATAGAAGACGGGCAGGAGCCTACCCGCCTTCCAATTTGACCTATTAACATTTCGGAGAAAGAACTTGAGCAGAGTCCTTTTTCCGAAGAAAATCGATTTTGATCAATGTCAATTCCAATTGTCATGAAAACCTTTTTAGATGGACTTACTGTCTGTAACCACGCGATACAACCGAGAGATTCAAATATAGGAGCACAGCAAGGCTTCTTTGAATCGCTTACGGTTATCATCGCAATATTGGTATTCCAGTTATCCATTTTGATGCATTTCTTTCAGGCTATTGAACTCTAATTGTTCCAGCGTTCGTAATCGCACCGTTATTAGTCAAAGTTCCGGTGGTAATTGTAACACTTGTACCAGATCCAACATTCAGTCCGGCTCCAGTACTATTGTTATTTATTAATCCGCCACTACCAACTGCTAGTCCAGCAGTGCCAGATAATGTCAAACCACCTGAAGTACCAGATCCCTGATCAATCAATACATAATTTGCAGCGGCTGAGACACCTGTTGGGATAGTAACTGCGTAACTACCATCAATTTCGACATCATCAGTGCCACCCGGAACAGCATTAGCATCCCATGAACCAGCTACATCCCAATTTGTCGCTCCTGCAATAGACTTAAATATACTGAAGCGATCATCCAACGCGAGTTCATTGGCAGCTAATAATTGTGCACTAGTTATATTATTAGCCGTCACATAGCCGAACGATCCTGCACCGGAAGTTAAACGGGTAGGAGTTCCGGACACTTTTTTAGAGGCAGCAATTCCGTTTTGGAAATCTTTTAATTTAGATTCTGTTACTCCTAACGAAGAACCTTCACCCTGCAAATAGGCAAGCTTTACGTTCACTGTTGTAGATGACGAATTAGCAAAAATTACGTTGAATTTACGATTCACAGTATGGGCTAACGAATAATCCGTTGGATTTACACTTGGCTGTGATTTCAACATAAGAGTACGCCCGGCATCAGGAGCTGTAAAGGCAATTTCCGTCGAAGCATTATTGAATATATATGTCTGGGCAGAAGTTGCTTCCCAAGCCATGCTTCCTGTAATTTCAGTTTGTCCTGCAAATGACGGTTGTAATGCACCGGCTTTCATCGTCAATGCGTTCGAACCACTCATTATGAGAGGCTGATTGACAGCAAGTTGACCACCTGATGAAATACTGATGCCAGTATTAACATTCTTTGCACCTGTTCCAGCAAACGTTACATTGTTGAATGCTATTGAATTTGAGCCTGAAATATTCTGGCCAGCACCACCAAATATGATAAGACCCGAAGCAGGTGCTGTAATCGTGCCATTGTTAACCAGATCACCACTAATGGTTCCATTGGCAGTTCCACCAAATGCTAAAGTACCTGAACCTGCTATAGTAATATTACTGCTTGCGTTAAAATTCTTGCCGGCAGTCACCGTCGCATCGATTACTTTCGCACCAGTACCACTTAGATTGAGGTCGCCATTATAGGTAACTCCACCAAGAACTGTCTGTGCGCTGGTACCGGTGAAATTAACTATACTTGTCGCTCCTGTCGTAAGTGTTCCTGTTCCATTGCGTGTAGATGTACCTCCAACATCAAGAGTATTATTCTGAATATTAAAAGTACTTCCTGCAGCTATTGAGAGACCCGAGCTTACTGCGGTTGAAACAGCCATTGTTGCAGATCCGACGGTTGTGTTTACATTCAGAGTCTGGAAATTGATATCTCCTTTTGTTGCCGTTCCAATAACCTGAGCTGCTGTTCCCTCCAATGTTACAACGCCATTGATGGTTACCGCAGCGTTATTAGAAATATTACCTTTAATGTGATATTGACCGCCACCGGTAAATGTTCCTCCTCCACCGATGACCAGGTCTTGCCCCACTGCCATTGTGGCAATTAGGGCTATTGCGAGTAGAGTTAAAACACCCCTACTCCATGATTTTACATCTCTTGTGTACTTCATTGCTGTGCTCCTAAATAAATATTGCTTTTGATTCATAAAATCCAACTTCTCAAACAAGGGCACGTTTTGCCCCTGTAATAAAATCTGTAACTTGGTTTTCATGACTTGATCCATTTGATCATTTTTTAATTACCTCTGTTTATCTTTTACTTCTAATTCGTTGTCCTTGCTCAAAGAGACAACGCTTTTGATTGCAATCTTTAAATTGGTGCGTGACTACGTATTCGCATGATCATCTCCCTCCTTCCGGTAAAAAGTTATTTGTGATTTGTTATTAGTCATTTGTTAATTCCTTTATAATAAATCCTATCATTCAATATCTTCCTGTCATTCCCATATGTTTTAACTTGTCCCGATATGTTTCTAATCGGGAATGGGAATCTTGCTTTGTCTTTTGTAAGATTCCCTCTTGAAGCATAAGGGAATGACATTGTTGGTTTGTCATTCTCGCTCTTCTTGCCATACTCAAGTTGTGAAGGAGTTCTACTCCTGAATAGTATGGGTGCAAATATTCGTTGGTTATTTTCATTATAAAGTCGAATGCATACCAAATCACTCGTTGGTTCAGCCATTGACCGTACCACCTTATCCTAATCGCTTGTTCTGAGTTAGGCGTATTCATTGCCTTCTCCTCCAAGAAACCGGGATATGACGGAATCGTTCGGTTAACCAATATTTTGGTCTACATCCATTCATATAATTTCCTCTAACAAAAACCTTTCAACACTGTCACTATCATTCAATCGTGCCAATTCAACAATTTCTAAGAACGATATTATTGCTCGTTTTTCAATATTTTCCACGACTCGTTCCTTTGTTAAGTCGATTCATTATCCAACCTATTTCTCGGATATTCGCTTACAACCTTTTCCATATTCGTACTTCTCGCTATACCTTTATCTACAATTACTCCAAACACACTCCTTGATTTCAACGATGACCGGCGAGGGGATGAGAAGGAGTTAAACTCATCCTCTCGCCATATTATCATCTCACACTATGTGATGATGATTGTCATCTTTGTACCTTTTGCACCTATTTAGATGTCTGAGCATGATCATCCTTTAGGTTGACTTATTTATTCCTGTATTTAAACGATACACGATTCTGTGTTCGCCTATCTTCCAGGCACAGCAAGTGGTTGAAGAGAAGGAGTAAACTCTTGACCAGCGCTGTAAAATGAGTCTGACTGATTCGACCATAATTGAATTCCAATCCGCCAAAAAGACGGCGGATAAGTGTATTGGCAAAATGTAATTCTGCCAACCACTTCCTTGATGCCAATCTCTAAACCTCCAGCCTGATAATGGTCCGGCCAAGTCACTAACCGTGGTTGAATCACATCCTAATGCATGCTGCCAAGGCGGATCAAAAGACAATCCGGTAAACAGTTCATTCGAATACGACTCACCGACTTCAAGCTGAAGTCTATTAAAGATCTTCTGTTTCATATCTCTATATCCAAATACCTTAGTATAGGTATTCTGAATTTGTCCATTCACCCAAGAGATAGATACATCTCTCTCTGGAGGTGATTCAATCGACCTGCGTGCTTCCCGATACCGATTATCTGCCTTCTGAGAATATTTACCAGTATCTCTATCGGGCGGTTTATTCCGTTCTGAAAGCACTTCTTCCATAGTAAGCTCACGGCTATGACCTTCCGAAGGTTTCTCGGATGACCTTCCCGACCTCCTGCCCGACTGGCAGGCAGGTCGGAAGGTTCTCGCGGAGAATGTCCTTACAGAAGACTTGTATGTCCGTCTATCGCTTTTCACGACGCTTCTTTCTTTGTAACCTTCCAAAGATTCCTAAGGTATCCTACTGAACCTTCGGAAGGTTCTTCTTCTTTTATCTGCTGAAGGTTTACTCCCTCAGCGTTTTGCCCATATGGCTTACTATGGTTCATATATTTCCTTAATACATTACGCTATGATAACTCCTGATATTTCAAGAATATCTTTCTTCTTAGTTACCAACCGTGATTGTACCATTGTTCGTAACCGCTCCGGCGACATTAAAGTCACCATAGACATCAAGGGCTGAGGCAGCATTAGCAAGAGTTAAACTTGTTGAGCTGGGCAACGTCAAACTGCCCGTTGTAATAACAGTGACACCATTGCCAATTTGTTTTGCTGCAGTCCCTCCACCGGTTCCATTTGTCAGCAATATTGATGCATATGTTCCAGCACCGATATCTTGCGTAATAGAATTGAGTCCGTTATATTCAACCGTACCTGAGGCTATTGCAATACCATTGCTTACACCACCGAATTGAACTGTTGCACCGGTATTAGTAATCGTACCTGCTACCGTCAATGCACTTGTACTCATATTTAAAACAGTTCCGCTCGCATTGGTGAAGTTATTACCGACAGTGAGAGCCCCCGTTGCAGTCTTTGTGTTGCCGCCACTGGTGATTAAATTATAAAACGCAAACGTCGGAATCGTCTGAGCAGAAGTTCCGTTAAGATCAATTGTTCCAGTACCTGGTACAATTGTAGAACCGGCATTAGTTAAAATACCGGCAATGCCGACTGTTGAATTCGGGAAAGTTTTGTTGCCAGCTGCACCCAATGCGAGATCATTATAATTCATTCCAAAAATATCTTGATTTGTACCCGAAGCATAGCTGACTACACTTCCAGCAACTGTTGTGATAGAACTACTGGTACCAACAATGACGGTTCCAGTTCCATTGAGTGTTAAGGCCGTAGATGCAGGCAATGACAATGTTCCATTAGATAATGTTGCAACACCAGCCAATGTCAAACCTGACGATAATGTCACTGTATTGTTACGAGTTACTGTAAGATTATTGAGTCCATTGGTGACGGCAAATGCTGCAAGGTCACCGCTCCCCCCTAACGCTATATTGGAACTAGTACCACCAGTAACCGTTCCCACTGTAGAATATGTTCCATCAACAGTAAGTGTATGTGCACCAATACTGAGATCACCCGCAGCAACGGAAAGTGCGCTTGCTACTGCAGCATTACCGTTTAAGGATTTTGTACCAGCAGTACTTACTGTAAGTTTATCGTATGTGACAGGAGTAGCAGCCGACCATATTGTTTGTGCTACACCTGCATAGTCAACTTCTGCTCCAGCAGCAGTAAAATCATACGGGGCTGTTGCACTACCATCATTTTTAATTTCTCCTTGCAATGTCAATTTAATACCTGTAGAAACTACGTATTGAGTTGTTCCGCCAGCAGTTCCAGTATTGATTGTGGTTCCTATAGTTGAATTGACAGCAAATGTCTTCGTAGAGTATTGATTGTGGTTCCTATAGTTGAATTGACAGCAAATGTCTTCGTAGAAGGAGCGGACGATGTTAATGTCGCAAAGTTAATAGCTGGCTTGGTAGTTATACCAATAGCCTGCGTAGCAGTACCCTTCAATGTTACAGTTCCAGTAAAATCAACAACTCCGGTTTTAGTCGTGTTGTCGATATTTCCTTTCACGTTCCATGTCCCTCCATATGTTGCGGCGGCTGTACCACCAAGAATCAGGTTTTGTCCAACGGCGACTGCCGCCATGAAGAAGATGGATACGACGACCACGAGGGCCCGAGAAAACAACTTTGTTGCGTTCATGATATTACTCCTTTTTGAAAT
>JAPLFR010000004.1:22363-40072 GCA_026390575.1 Ignavibacteriales bacterium | reverse complement strand
TCGTCAATACTTACGTCTCGTGAAAGACTTTCATCCGGAGTTAAAGGTTTATGTCCCGGAGAAAACACCGTCCGTTAAAATGAAAAAAGATAAAAAACATCAAAATAAAGTAACCGGACAAATGTCCTAATAGTAAATAAAATATCATCAGTTTTCAATACTCTCAATCACGGCTTCTTGATGGCGGGGAGGCCTCGGAAGCCGTGTCTTATATAAAAACATTTTTGCCCAGGAGTTATCTCAATGTTGTATTAGATGAATAAGAAATTGATACACGCTTCGCGTGTAACAATCTCAAGCCTCCGGCTGCCCAACCACCTTCAAGCAATTATCGTCATAACCGAGGGTGGGGATTTGATTCATCAAATCCCAATTCAACAAATTCCATCCAACCCGGACGTGAATCACCAAAACCCCACCAATCCGGACGTGATCCCGATAAATAATATTTATCGGGACGTCCCTACGGAATGGATGATGATGAAAAATCCCAAACAGACGTTAGGTAAAATAATCCGGGATTTTAATGCACGTACGACAAAAGCGGTACACGATGCGGGTTATTTTCATTTTCGCTGGCAATCAAAATATTATGACCGCATTATCCGCAATGAAAAGGAATTGAATAACGTACGTAATTAAATTGCCAATAATGTTCTAGAATGGTCATGTGATTCATCCTGTGAGTTTCTTGATAATTTATTCTTAGCGGATACAAATGCAGTTCACATGACACACCCAAAAGATTAACCGTTTCCTCTCGCCTATTAATTCTTATGTGAGATGGGACTTTATAGAAAAGACTTTTGTAGGATTTTAAGGCGATAGATATATATGAAGAAATATGATGTTGATGTGGTGAAATTTTTTTTATATTAAATATTAAAAGTCCCCTCTCCAGAGGGGACTATAGGGGTGTGTGAATAAAGCCTTGTCCATGGAAACTCGATGGGTTCGATATAATCCAAGACTCAAACAAATTGCCCGAACATTGCGGAAGAATATGACATTGTCAGAAATTCTCTTATGGCAGCAAATTAAAGGCAAGCAATTATTAGGATATGATTTTCACAGACAGAAACCGATTGATGAATATGTAGTAGATTTTTATTGTCCCCTGTTAAAATTAGTCCTTGAGATAGATGGTGATTCTCATGATGGAAAAGAGGATGCGGATCGGATCAGACATGAGAAATTAGAATCGTTGGGATTGACAGTATTGCGATTCTGGGATGCTGATGTGAAGAGCAATGTTGATGGCATTGTTGGGCAATTACGGGAGTGGATTGAAACTCGAAGAACACACCCCTAAATCCCCTCTCGCCTATTAATTCCTATGTGAGAGGGGACTTTATGTTGGCAGAATGGATGTATTGACTCGCTTACCTATCTGTTTGCAACCCACTCACAGCCTAGGTTTATTTGATCTCTTCCATTTTCAAAAATAGATTGCAACGATCAGCTCTTCGGAAGATATTCCTCCATGAAGTTCCGACACATCCATGCTGGTCGAACTGTACGGCGTTATATATTCTTCCGTACCGGGGCTATAGACAGCTCCCAGATTATATTGCCCCGCCAGGGAAATACTTTCTGTCAGGTAAAATTCAACTCCCAAGCTTATATGAAAAGAAATTATTTTTGTCGATGTTTTCTGTTCCGTCGTATAGAAGAAGCCGATAGAAGATGCCGAATTAACCTGTCCGCTTTTATTTTCAAACCCTATCCCTAGAGTTGCTCCATAATAAGGAGAAAGAGTTTTTGTCACGCTGAAGTGTTTTTCGATCCCGAGTGAAGCACCGTACGTAACATCCTTATCAATGTCGCCGGTCAATCTTTCTGTTTCATCTCTATCAGTTTTGGAGTATGAATAATGAATTTTACCCAGCAGGGCGTACCCGTCTGTTATGAAATATTTAAAGCCGACGCCGCCGTCGAATGCACCCAGCTTGAATTCATTCATGCTGAAGAGCAGCGCTTTATGATTCTGCCGCTCGATAATTTCAGTCTTGGCATCCTGTGCGAAAGCCGATGCTGTCATCATCAGAATAATAAATATTTTTGTTTTCAACGATATTCTCCTCTTTATTTTTTACCGCTATATGCAACATATCCGCTTTTCGCAACTGCCAGTTGTCCTGCGTTTGTCTGCATCCATTTCCAGAAAAGGTAGGCATTGGAATTTTTATCAAGAGTAGTCCGGATGATCGCATAAACCGGGGCAACGTATCGATAAGCCCCGCTATTGATAGTTGCCGCATCCGGTTTAATTCCATTGATAGAAATTCTTTTGACTTCATTACGGGGTACCATGGTCGCATTGTAGTAATACACGGTATATCCTATGCCGTTCTGGTCGGTAATGATTTTATTGATAAGTCCCATCATATCAAACAAAATCATATCAGGGGCATCAATCATTGTCCTGCCCTGCATTACCAGCTGTTCCATCAATTCCTGGCTGCCGGAATTTCTATTCCGTATATAGGCGCCGATGAGTACATCATTGCCTCCAACTTCCTTCCAGTTTTTTATTTGGCCTGTATAGATGCCGATAATCTGTTCAGTGGTAAGATTGTTTACCGGGTTGGCAGAATTTAACAGAAATACAATTCCGTCTAGTGCAATCGGCGCGATAGAAAAACTTACGCCAAGACTCGCTGCCAGTTGAAGATGATCCTGTGAAGGTGCGTTTGCAACAAGGATAACGTCGGTGCTGTCATAGATAAGCCTGTCGTACGCCCTGATTGTTTTGTAGAAAGTGATATTCCTGGCAAAATCCGTTTCTTTTAATTTTGCCGAGTCCGTCACTGGAAACGGCTGCATGGTAGCATCGCCTGCATCGAACCACTGAAATTGCAATTTGAATATTTCGCACGCAAGAACCACCATCATCGGCCGGTTCGACGTAGAACCATCAACTCTGGGGAAATTCTCGGCTGTAAAATGACTGAGATCGACTGTTTCTTCGGGAGTTACTTCATTACTCGCTTCTTTGCATCCAACGAGCACAACAATGAAGAACATAGCTATAAAGAAATGTGAGAAATACTTCAAGTGATCATTTTTCATGACGATCTCCTGTTGTGTTGAATATAAGAAGTATCAACTACTAGCTAATGTTGGAATGGAGTTCTACTATCGACCTAATCAGGACAGCGTTCCCAGGCACAATGTACCAAACCCATTACTTTAGTGCAACTGCTAAGGGATGGTATGGATTCCAATTTAGGGGTGTGTGAATCAGAGAAAAAAGGATGTAGACTTATCCTGAGAGATACCTGGTATAACAGAGCATGAAGAAAAGAAATATCGTGCTATATTTTTCCCTGGAAATAGGGAATATACTTCCTATCGACTTCGAGAATATGATGTTGGAGCCACTCGCTTAAGAATTTCAATAATTCAATATCAACAGTTTTGTTGCCGCGTTCATATTCCAGAACGAGATGGTTTATTTTTTGTGCCCCCTCTTGATGTTCCAGCATGTGCTTGTTCATATCCGGATAATGATACAATTTCATCCAGGACTCTTCGGATTTAAAATGAAATATCACATATTGCTGCAACTCATTCAATACCGAGCCGACAACCTCTTCACCCTTGCCTTGCATAATAGAATCATATAACAAATTGACAAGAGAAAAAAACTTCTTATGCTGTTCATCAATTTTTTGTATGTCAACAGAAAAGGCGTCGTTCCATTCTATGATAGGCATATGCAGTCCTTTTTGATAATACTATTGATCCAATCTAATCTAAATTCAGGTAAAAGTCCGAAGAAAAAAGTAAACCTTTTTGGAAGAAATCTAATTACGATAGAATGAGAATTGGCGCTGAATAAATGCGATAGACAACGGTGAAATGAGAGTCGATATCAGAGAAATGGCGATTAACAGCGGCGAAATGACAACAGACAAAGGCAGGATGGTATCTAACATCGACGCGAAGCCACCTGATGAAGTCGCGGAGTAGTTAGACAATGCCGCGAAGCAGTTTGACGTTCTCGCGGAGTAGTTTGATAACTGTGCGGAGTGCTTTGACGAGGAGGAAATGACAGGCGACGATGACGCGAAGACAGTTTACATCGTCGCGGAGCAATCTGACGATCACGCGAAGCAGTTTTACAATCGCGCGGAGTACTTTGGCGTAGACACAATGTCAGGTGACAATGACACGGAGTCATTTTACGTTGACGCGGAGTATTCTGGCGATTACACAGAGTGGTTTGACGATCGCACGAAGCAGTATGGTGATTACACGAAGTAGTTTGGTCATTGCGCGAAGCAGGTTAGCGATTTCACGGAGCAGTTCGTCGAAAAAGAATTGCCAAATGCGGCAAAAAAATGGCTGTTTGCATAAACGGCATATTGCTTTTGTAGGGACGTATAGCTATACGTCCCTACAGGATGTTCTCCTTGATTCTCACCTGATAACTCGCTACCATTTTTACGAGAAGCGTGTAGGGGAGACATTACATACCATCCGATTTTCTCTTTGAGCTTACACCGCAGGAATATACAGCTTTAAGGTACCAACTTGGCACCTTAAAGAGGGGCGAACATTCCAAGTACCTCCCTTTTGCTTTCACAGAGCAAGGTATTGCCATGCTTTCCGGAGTATTAAACAGCACACGAGCTGTGCAGGTTAATATTACGATTATGAGGGCATTTGTAAAATTACGACAATTGCTCTCTACTCACAAAGACCTTGCCGTTAAGCTTGAAGAATTGGAAAAGAAATACGACGCTCAATTCAAAGTGGTCTTTGACGCTATTCGACAAATTATATATACTCCCGATAAACCAAAACGCGAAATCGGTTTCCGCGTGAAGGAATCGACAGCAAAATACAATGTGAAAAAAACGAGATAAAACGACATTGGATAGATTCTGCCGGTGGGATGGATGTGAGGAAGAATGTTCGTGACCTCATTGCATCTAACCGATGAAGTGGAATAAACCTTGCCCTCCCATAACAAATAACGTACATTATTGCCAATGATCTATTGGATTACATGTAGGTAGTGATTCTAGATAACCCAAAAATGAAACCCGATGATATAATATCTTACTTGGAACTTATTAACGCAGAGAAAGCACATTTGCAAAAAGGAATGAATTACAGAATTGGTAAGAATTATTCAATCTTCCTTATGTCAGTAAGAAAAAACGCACCATATGCGGATCAAATTAATAACTCAACGGGTGCATTGCTATATGAAGGGCATGACCATCCGAAAACAAAAGCTGTCCCCGATCCGAAGGCCATAGATCAACCTATGACAACCAAAACCGGCGCGTGGACAGAGAACGGAAAATTTTTTAAAGCGGCAACGGATTACAAGACTGGTCTTGTTCCTAACGCAGAGCTAATAAAAGTATATGAAAAAATTGCAAATGGTATTTGGTGTTATAAAGGTTTCTTTGAGTTAGTTGATGTTGAGAAAGTGCCTGATGGTAAAAGAAAAGTCTTTAAATTCCATCTGCTCCCTGTTGCAAAAACTATGCTTCATGGCAACATCGAATTACCGCATAATCGGATCATTCCTACGCATGTCAAAGTCGAAGTATGGAAACGAGACAAGGGAAAGTGTCAACTTTGTAACTCAAATAAAAATCTTCACTATGACCATGTTATCCCATTTTCAAAAGGTGGAAGTAGTCTGACATCAAAAAATATCAGACTACTTTGTGCAAGACATAACCTTGAAAAATCAGACAAGATAATGGCAATATTTCCTTGGATCAGTGTTGGTGCGGCTGCTCTTGCAATTCATCGTCAAAATTAATTCTAAGCCTTACTGTGAATTTACATGATTTTTTTTATGCTTCCAACTCGCTAGCCTATCACGCCTTGTAAGAAAATCCTTTGTCTCAATAAAAAAACCTGGCCCCATTGTTCTTCAGAATCCAGTGTTATAGATTCCCGCTTAAATGCCACAGGAATGATAGCTATTAGGATAGCATTCACCAAAAAAAATAAGGAGGATACAACAACCATGAAAGAATATTTTTACGGCGGGGCGCGCGCGTTGGTTGCTTTGCACGAACAGCAAATGCGCTCTTGGTGTTTGAAGGTATCAGATTTCCCGTTCTCTTTTCTTTCCGGTCATTAACGTTTTTAACAATCCCATTCCTTTATGTTTTCCACGAATCGAATGTATATACTGCCGTGTAATCGGTGTGAGGGTGAGGGATTGGTCCTTTTCGTTTACCTCAATTTGGATGCGCGTTCCTTCTTTAATACCAAGTCTCGACCGTATTTTGGAAGGGATTACGATCTGACCTTTTGTTGTTGCAATAATTTCCATAAATATGGATCCTTTCTTATCCTGATATAAAGTAAGAAATAGTCTAAAGTAAGTCAGCAATAAATAGTCTTACAAATATAGAATATCGTAAAAAACTGATATATCAGAATGTTTGGTAAATCATAACAATCGTCACTACCGCCAGTCTGCCAAAGCAAGGCGTCGAGCAGACGGATGTTAAGAGCTATATTAAGACTAATGAAGTAATTTCCCTTTGTTCTTTATTAAATGTCCACCTATATTATCTTCCAGGGTTTGGCAATAGGGCAATGGTTTGATAATTGGAGGCCGCGATGGATGATCTAAATTTAGAACCACTGGAACCATTCGAAGTACAAGAGCCAGAAGCAAAGCAAGTCGCAGCACCAGTTAAACCGCCAAGGAATTTTAGGCGATTGATTTTTCCGGCTGGTATTGTGCTGGGGATTTTCCTTGCTTTCGGGATTTACTTGCTGGTTGCTCCCGAACCCGAAAAACTTATTGCCCAGGTGTTCAAGTTCGATATTTCCGTTACACCGGATAAGGCAAAGGTCGTTATGTCAATTTCGAACAAGCAGGATAAGCAGGCAATCATTGCAAAATTGTATCCTCTTTTCTACGGGAAGGAAAATTCCGGGATCGTTGCAAGGTCCATAGAAGGGTCAACGATCGATAGTACCACTTTGCCGCTGGTATTGAACCCCGGCGAAGTGCGCATCTTGAAAATTAAATTTTCGATTCAGAAAAAAGATCTGGATCTATACGCAGATAAACTGAAGGATTCCAGTCACATAGTGGTCTTTAAGAATGGTCCGCCTCCCGGACAATTAGAAGGAACTCTCGGATTGGGCTGGAGTGTGGTGGATACCGATGGAAAGGAATATACGAACTTTGCACAATTTGCATCTTATATTCTCACACCAACACCTAAGGGATTTGCAGATTCCACAGCTTTGACCCACTACTGGATAATCTCCGATGATCCGTTTGAATTATGCACGAATGAAGATATCGTGAAATA
The DNA here is from genome assembly GCA_026390575.1 of Ignavibacteriales bacterium. Lineage (NCBI taxonomy): Bacteria > Pseudomonadati > Ignavibacteriota > Ignavibacteria > Ignavibacteriales > Ignavibacteriales bacterium. The sequence continues at coordinate 32,759 of JAPLFR010000004.1, read as the reverse complement.
ATATTGTAGTCGCGACCGTTTTATATCGGGAGTGTAACCTCGTTCCCAAACTCAGTTTGAGCGTATAAAATCATTCCGGCGTTAGCCGGATGCAATAAAAACGCAGACATAATAATAGCTGATATGTTGAAGCTCTGCTTCTAAACAAGGTGGAAGCGGAGCTTTCGATAAGCGCTCCCAAGCCCCGCCAAAAAGACGGCGGGCAGGTGAGCTTGGGAGCGAGATAAACGACCTCGGCTGCAATTAATCTACATTAAAAGGGAAAAAGACCCCGTAGGGATCTAACATTTATAACAAACTAAAGAAAAGCATATACCAACTCCATCGGAGTTGAACACCTACGGCGTTCTTGTTCTTTCATGTTAACAAATTGTTACAAACGTAAAACTCCTACGGAGTTTTTTTGATAAAGAAAAACCAAATAAGGCATGAAAAGAATATGCTATTGCAATAACCAATTGAGAAAAGAGGAATTGGGAAAAAAGGATGACTTGGTGTCCTTCCCTCATTCAGTATCTATCGTATATCCACATCGGTGTTCAGTTTTCGGTGGAGAGTATCCTGTCTCTCTAGTATCTTGTGCATAAGAAAAAAAAATCGATAACAAAATGAAGAGTGTATCATGAAACTTCCTCCTGCACAAGAAATGGAACGGGCGTATAAAACCAGCGATACTTCCTATGACGGCATTTTCTTCCTGGCCGTTCGGACAACCGGAATTTTTTGCAAACCTTCCTGTCCGGCACGGAAACCAGATCCGCGCAATGTGATTTACTATCTGACGACACGCGAAGCAATTATTGCCGGCTTCAGGCCATGCAAAAGGTGCCATCCGTTGGAGAGCAACGGTGCAACGCCTGTCTGGGTAAAAGATCTATTGGAGCAGGTTGATCGTGATCCGTCTGCGCGTTTATCCGATGGTTTTCTCCGCACACGCGGCATTGATCCAGCGCGGGCAAGGCGATACTTTCAGAAGAAATTTGGAATGACATTTCAAGCATACTGCCGTATGCGGCGGTTAGGGAAAGCCCTGGAACAAATACGTCTCGGTACCGATCTCGATGATGTAGCTCTTGGGTACGGATACAATTCGCACAGCGGTTTCCGCGATGCATTCAGTCGCACATTTGGGAATTCACCGGGCCGCAGCCGCTCTGCCGATTGCATTCTCACGGCATGGATCGAAAGCCCACTTGGGCCTCTTGTTGCCGGCGCCACTTCGGAAGGAATTTGCCTGCTCGAGTTCACAGACCGACGGATGCTGGACACGCAATTTGCATCTCTCCGGAAGCGGTTTGCGTGCGCTATCGTTCCGGGCGACAACCGGCACATCAAACAGCTCAAGAAAGAACTGCAAGAATATTTTCAAGGTTCACTTCAACGGTTCAACGTTCCCCTCGTCGTTTCCGGAACTCCATTTCAGCAGAAAGTGTGGAAAGAATTGCTCAAAATTCCATATGGAAAAACTGCAGTGTATGAAGAGATCGCCAAACGCATTGGATCGCCTGCCGCTCCACGTGCTGTGGGACATGCAAACGGATTGAACCGCATTGCCATTGTTATACCCTGCCACAGAGTCGTTAATAAGAACGGCGATCTTGGCGGTTACGGCGGCGGACTCTGGCGGAAACAAAAGCTGCTTTCGTTGGAACAGGAAAAAAAACAGGGACACGGCATGCCGTGTCCATACAACTACCGTACGCGGGTATGACATTACCTAGAGAGAAACAATATCGGCTACACATAATTGTTTGCCTTCCCCAACTCCCATCAAGATTTTGATCCAAAAAATTATTAGAATCCAATAGTCTGTATCGATTCGTGAAACACGACTGCAGCCATCACCATCACTCAAACCTCACTCATATGAAAGGAGCGTCACATGCCTAAATTTATTTCACCTCTCATGTTTGCCGCACTTGCAGCGCTGCTCTTCACATTCACCTCGGCTCAAGAGAAAAAATCACCCGAACCTCCAAAGCCGGCACAAAATCCTTCACAGGAATTACTCTGGATGTGGAACGGTGTCGGAAACAAGCTGATTGCAATGGCGGAGGATTTTCCCGAAGACAAGTACGGCTTCAAAGCACAGAAGGATCAGCGGACATTCGGCGATAATCTCCTGCACGTTGCCGCAGATTACTATTATATGATCAATGCAATCAAAGGGTCAGCGGTTGGGTACACAGGGAACGATGATTCTTTGCGGAAAAAGTTTCCGTCAAAAACAGACATCGTGAAATACTTGAAGCAGGCGGTCACCGACGGAGCCCAGCTCATCAAGGAACAAGGGGACAGTGGATTGACGCGCGAGTTTAAATTTCCATGGGGCAATTTTATGGCTCACGGTGCATTCGGCTGGAATGGCAGTCTTGAGCACGCTGGTGAACATTACGGGCAATTGGTTGTGTATTATCGCGTCAATGGAATTATACCGCCCGATTCCCGGCCCAAAAAATAGCAAAGGTGTAGGACTGCAGAAAGAAATCCTTGTAGGGACGTATAGCGATGCGTCCCTACATAAATGACAAACTATTCTATAGGCAGGCAAGTCCGTTAATAATACGGCGGGTAAACCGACCTCGGCTACAGATATAGAGATCTCTTAACTATATTCCCGATGGAACGGGACTCCTTCTACAGGTGTTAAATCATAAGCATTTGAAATGTTGTTGATCTCAATACCTTTTCATGAAGTTCTGAGGAACAGACATGCTTATTCATATAACGACATCAAACCCGCCGTACAAGGTTTCTCAGGCAAAAGTTTCCGAAGAACTCAAAACCCGAATGGCTGTCCGGCCTGCCATCGGCAGACTCATTGATACCGCAGCTCAGCATTCGGGCATTGAAACCCGCTATGTTGTTGTCCCGGATGCGGAAGATGCACCGTCTCAAAAATTTTATTCTACAGGTTCAGGTTCCGTGACACCCGATACGAAAACGCGGATGACCAAATACGAACACTGGTCAAAGGTTCTGGCGAAAGAAGCCGTTGGCCGGCTGCTTGAAGAAACACGGTGCGCTCCTTCGTCCGTGAAGCGCCTTATTACTATTTCGTGTACCGGGTTCTATGCTCCTGGGATCGATTATGAGCTGATCAATGAATTTCATTTTCCGGTATCCATACAACGCACACACATAGGCTTTATGGGATGTGCGGCTGCGCTCGTCGGTCTCACATCCGTTAAGGAATCGCTTCAAGCTGCAGACAATAGTAATAGCACCACGCTTCTTGTCGCGGTGGAGATTTGCAGTCTTCACTTGCAAACGGAACCGACGCGGGATAATATTCTGGCGAATATGATTTTTGCGGACGGGTGCGCCGCGGCACTTTTTTCAAAATCACCGGAATATTCGCCAAAGCTGCAATTGCTGAGCACTCATTCGCACCTGTTTGCAAATTCCGCGGAATTCATGGGGTGGAAGATCGGCAATACCGGTTTTGAAATGATGCTCTCGTCGGAACTTCCGCGCATTATTTTGGAAGAAGCAGTCCCTGTCCTGCACGGCATTATGAAACGACAGGGTATCGAGGAACACTCAATTCATCAATGGGTACTGCATCCCGGCGGGCGGGCGATTTTAGATTCGCTGCAAACCGGACTTCAGCTTAGCGATGAGGATATGCTGCCCTCCCGTGATGTTCTGCGAAAACATGGAAATATGTCGTCCCCTTCGATTCTTTTCGTCATGAAAGAACTTCTTGCAACACGGAAAGTCCTTAAGGATGAATATGTCTGTGCTGTAGCATTTGGCCCGGGCCTGACGATGGAAGTCGCTTTCCTGAAAGGTATATAAAATGTTTCCCCGCAGTACACAAAAAGAAATCATGGATAATATTTTTATCGACGACGAAAATATCGACCAAGCGCTCCGGGAACTTACAGTTATTAATAAATGGCTCGGCGGATTTTCAAATTCGCGGAGAGGCGTGAAAACTCTTTTAAAGCGCATACCTGCGGCAAAGACCGTTTCGGTGCTGGATGTTGGCGCAGGCGGATGCGACCTTGCGTCTGCAATTTCCAAGCTTCATCCCGGGATTCACATCACTGCGCTCGATCTCAACAAGCGGGCATGCGAGTATTCCAAACGAAAGCATCCTTCCATTTCTGTCATCCACGGTTCGGTACGTGATCTGCCTTTTGGGGAGCGGTCCTTCGATATTGTCCATGCTTCCCTGTTTCTCCATCACTTTACAGAAAAGGAACTCCACGCTGTTCTTTTGGCCTTGTATACTGCTGCACGATGCGGTATTATTATCAATGACCTGCGCCGTACGTTGTTTTCCTATTACGCCATGATATTGCTCACACGATTGTTTTCTAAGAGCGCCATGGTAAAAAACGACGGACCGATCTCCGTGCGCCGCGGATTTACTCGACCCGAGCTCACCAGGTTATGTTCTGAATTGCCATCTGCATCTTATACTATTCGGCGGACGTGGGCATTTCGCTGGCACGTGTGCATCGCGAAACCACTATGAATGAACCGCAGTACGATATAGCTATAATCGGGGCGGGACCTGCTGGCTCTACTGCTGCGAATTATCTTGCACGGGCAAAATTCCGGACCTGTATTATTGAGCGAAAGTCTTTCCCCCGTGAGACCATATGCGGAGAATTTCTTTCCGGAGAAGTTACGGAAATCCTTCATGAACTTGATCTCATTAAACAATTTCAATTGCTCCGGCCGAATACATTGACAGCGTTCAGGTACAGCCCTGAACATTCCCGTTCGTTCAGATCGGCTCTGTTGTTCACTGCATATACAATGAAGAGGGGAAAGTTTGATGCTTTCCTGCTTGATAACGCACGCAAAGCCGGAGCAGTGGTGTACCAACCTGCAACTGTTGAACAGCTCATTAAAAATGGAGCGCAGTATCAGATTGCATTAAGCATTGATGGAAAACAGGAACAAATTACAGCACGTTATGTTATCGGTGCGTACGGGAAGAACAGCCCGCTGGATAAAACTCTGCAGAGAGATTTTCTGGGAAGTAAATCCCGGTTGAACGGCGTCAAATTCCACGTTCCAAAAAGATTTATGCAAAATATTCCAGACCATGAAATACAAATATATACTGCGCAGGATATGTACTGCGGAGTGAATGCAGTGGACGAGGAGACCGTGACGGTCTGTTTTCTTGAGCGGCATGCCCCCGGCGGGGTACCGGCAAGGGAACGTATCATCGAACTAATAAAACTCAACAAGCAATTTGCCGAAATTGTATCCGGTGATTTTGAAACATCGATTGAATCGTTTCCTTTTTATGGTACCGGGGATATTTATTTCGGGAAGAAGAATATTGTTGAGAACGGAATTTTTATGATCGGCGATGCATCGCGGGTTATTGCACCGCTCGCCGGTGACGGTATTGGAATGGCGATGCAAAGCGCGAAAGTCCTTGCGTCAGTGATTGAGGAAGGTAGAAAGAAAGTGATGAATGATGATACGCTCGCTGGTATATATCAGGCAAAATGGAATATACATTTCCGGCGGCGTTTGTATATTGCACAGAGAATTCAGACAATGCTTCTCTCGCAATTTGGGAAAAAAGCAAGCGAAGCCTTGCTTGGCGGATTCCCTTCTCTTCTTTCCGCTGCAATAGAACAGACGCGAGGGTGATGGACCGGCGTTATTGCCACAACAACAGGGGACAAGTTCGTTAACCTGGCCACCACACCAGTCGTTTTGGCATGCCAGAACGTTCCGAGGTTGTCAACTCCTACCAAGATTTTCATCCAAAAAATTATTAGAATCCATTAGTCTGTATCGATTCGAGAAACACGATTGCAACCATCAACATCACTCAAACCTCACTCAAATAAAAGGAGCGTCACATGCCTAAATTTATTTCACCTCTCATGTTTGCCGCACTTACGACGCTGCTCTTCACATTCGCTTCGGCTCAAGAGAAAAAACCAGTCGAGCCTCCCCAGTCGGCGATGAATTCTTATCAGGAGTTGTTGTATTGGTGGACCGATATCGGAGGAAGGTTAACCGCGATGGCGGAGGATTTTCCCGAAGATAAATACAACTTCAAGGCCCAGAAGGATGAGCGGACGTTTGGAGATAATCTCCTGCACGTTGCAGCAGTGTACTATGTAATGATGAGTGCCATCAAAGGAACACCGATGGGGCACACGGAGAATGAAGATTCCTTGCGTAAGATATTCCCTACGAAAGCAGACATTGTGAAATTCTTAAAACAGTCAATCGCTGACGGTGCAGACCTGATCAAAGCGCAGGGAGACAGCGGATTGACGCGCGAGTTTAAATATCCATGGGCCAATCAGATGGTTCACGGCTCGTTTGGCTGGTGGAGCATTCTTTGGCATACGGGCGATCATTACGGACAATTGGTAGTGTATTACCGCCTCAACGGAATGATACCGCCCGCATCCCGGCCAAAAAAGTAGCATAGGTGAAAGATTGCAGATGAGAATTCTTGCAGGGTTGTACTGCTATCGCCTCTACAAAAAAACCGTTTCAAAGGCGGACTGAGTGACGGTATTCATAGGTAACAAACAACACCGCAACACAATAGTATTTTCAATGCGACCATCACTAACATGGAGATCTTAAGAAGGGTCGCAAGACTGAGGATATAATACGTGAAACGTGTTTCTATCTTTATTATCTTATAAAGGTTACATTGAATTCAAATCGTTTGGTAATTTGTATTATTTGAATTTCTCGCTACAAATAAACATAATAACGAGCACATCTTCCGAAAGAAAATACTGATGTTAAACCAATCACGTTGCATGAATGGAAGTTCCGAAATTTTTTCAAAAGGTATTGAGTGAAACCGTCGCTTAGTGCATTTTTTGATTCATGTGGATTCTCCTGCATTAATGGATAACTGCTTTTATTCTTACATTATTCTTGGAATTTCGCTTGACTTTTTTTGTTCTTCTGGTTAATATACTTACAGTAATGTCAGAGAATAAGTATTTCTATTGTATAACAGGTCATAATCAGAAGGAGAATAATACGATGAAGAAGCCCTTCGCTCTCATTGTAATCGGATGCGCGATGGTGGCGGGTTCATTCGTTGGCTGCAGCAACAAACCTTCGGAAGAAGAAATGAAGCAGTTAAACGATTTGAAAGCAGAAGTAACGTCGCTTGAAAAAGGAATTGCAGCACAACAGTCTGAGAAAGCTGCTCTGTTGAAGTCGATTGCAGACAAGGATGCACAACTAACACAGTGCGCAAAAGATAAAGAAGCACTTCAACAGCGTCTTAAAGGCGTCCAATAAACGGATAGCCCAACAAGGAGAATGAAAAAATGAAATATGTAATTCGTTTAACTATTATAGCAGCGCTGGTGAGTGCATTCGTTTTCTGCACATTCGCGCAAGAACAAATGACAAAAGAAGAATGGCAGAAACAAGTAACAGAAATGACTACCAAACGAAATGATTTGAAAAATCAGTACGCTGGTTTGCAAAAAGAAGTAGCCGATCTGCAAAAGCAGGATGCTGACAAGTCGCAGGCATTAAAACAATGTCAGGATGCCCTTGTAGCGTTGCAAGGCGAGCAGGAAGTTCATATGGTTGCGAATTTCGATTCAATTGCCACACGTCTGAATGAACTATCACGTTTGTCAAATCAGGATTTATGGGCACGCAAAGGAGAGTTAGACACTCTTCAAAATTGGATTAATGATGCCGCGAAAAATCCAAACAGCGCAATTCAAAAGTATCAAGATGGCTTAAAGGATCAACAAAACCGTCTGGATGATTTAAAGAAAGCCCAGACTGATATTATTGCGAAGGGCGAAGTTACACCGACCTACACCGTGGGCACATGGGCAAGGGATCGCGATTGCCTGTGGAATATTGCGAAGAAACCAAAGATTTATGATAACCCGTTCTTGTGGCCAAAAATTTGGCAGGGTAATCGTGATCAGATTAAAAATCCTGATGTGATTCACAAAGGTCAGAAGCTGAAAATTCCACTGAAGGCTGATTTAACGAAGGAAGAAAAATCAGCTGTGCGTAAATACTGGTCAAAGAAAAACGCACAAGCAGCCCCAGCAAATCCATAACGAGGTTGAATTACGCGCAATCTTGCGTGTTTACACGGAACTTGAGTATAAACGCCCTCACGGTAATTTTGTTACCGGAGGGCGTTTGTTTTTCTCTCCACGTACCAAAGGAGTCGATAAAAGTTGACTGAAAAAAAGATACCGCTTGCAGGTGTAGATGTAGTGCAATTGTTAGGTTTCAACGATGCAAATCTTCAAATGCTTGAAGAACGGTTCGATGCGAACTTGACAGTGCGCGGCGATCAGTTAACGATTCAAGGATCGCAATTTGAAATTGGAAAGATTGAAAAAGTTGTCAGTGAACTCATTTACATGCTGAACAAGAACGGCACCCTCAATCCCAACGACATTGATACTGTCATCGATCTTGTTTCAGTCAACGGCTTCACACCCGATCTTCCCTCGGAAACAAAACCAGAGGAAAGTGATACTGCAATACTGTACACGAAGACCGGTATCATCAAACCAAGAACACAGGGCCAGAAACAATACATTCAACAGATCAGGAAGAACGACATCGTTTTTGCAATTGGGCCTGCAGGTACAGGTAAAACTTATTTAGCAGTTGCAATGGCAGTAGCCGCATTAAAGAACCGGGATGTGACGCGTATTATTCTTGCACGGCCGGCAGTGGAAGCGGGAGAGAGCTTAGGATTTTTACCAGGCGATTTCCGCGAAAAGATTGATCCCTACCTGCGCCCGCTCTACGATGCACTGGATGACATGCTTTCGGCAGAAAAGCTGCGCGGGTACATCGAAAAACGAATTGTGGAAATTGTGCCGCTGGCATATATGCGCGGAAGAACGCTTCACAACGCGTTTGTGATTTTAGATGAAGCGCAGAATGCTACGGCAATGCAAATGAAAATGTTTCTCACACGCCTCGGTACAAATTCCCGTGCTATTATTACTGGTGATGTTACACAAATCGATTTGCCGTCAAAGACTACATCGGGACTTGTTCAAATACAGGAGATTCTGAAAAAAATTCAGGGTGTGACGTTCTGCTATTTTGACAAAAACGATGTCGTGCGGCATCGTCTTGTGAAGGATATCATCGATGCGTACGAACGTTACCACACCAATGGAACGGGAAATGGAAAGGGTATCGAAGGAAACTAGACTGTATCGGGTATCGTTAAAAATCTCAAAATTCAAATGCCAAATAACAAACAAATATCAAATACACAATATACACGGATTCAAAAAAAACATTTTTTATTTGTGGATTTGATAATTTGAATTTTGTTTGACTTTTGGAAGCTATGATTTGGGATTTCGAAAATTTCGATCAATTTTTCATTTTCTTCTTTGCATCCCAGATTTCGTCCATCTCCTTCATCGAAACAGTCCCGATACGTTTTCCGCGCCGTTGAAGCTCGTTTTCGATGTGGGTGAATCGTTTACTGAACTTATCAATCGATCCTTTCAACGCAAACTCCGGATTGACTCCGATAAATCTGGAATAGTTGACTAATGAAAAAAGTAAATCACCGTATTCTTCTTCGATATGCACCTGGTCTTTGGACCGTTCTGCATTGGCTAGTTCTTTGATTTCCTCATCAACCTTTTTCCAGACATCGCGCTTCTTTTTCCAATCAAATCCTACCTTGGATGCCTTTTCCTGAATGCGCAGTGCGCGAAGCAATGCCGGCATTTCCTTCGGCACACCATCAATCACCGATTTCCTTCCTTCGGCCAATTTGATGTGCTCCCAATTTCTTTTTACTTCGTGCGAATCTGCTGCTATGACATTGCTAAATACGTGAGGATGCCTCCGGATCATTTTCTCGGAAATGGAATCGATAACATCTTCGAGTGTGAACGATTTCTCTTCTTCCGCCATCACAGCGTGGAGAACAATATGCAGAAGCAGGTCACCCAGTTCTTTTTTTAGCTCGTCTGCGTCGTTTTGATCAATCGCTTCGATGACCTCATACGTTTCTTCGATCAAACTCTGCCTGATAGATTTATGCGTCTGTTCACGGTCCCACGGACAATCTTTCCTGAGTCGCCTGACAATTTTGACAAATTTCTCAATAGGTTCTTTAGTCTTTTTCATTGATGCTCCGATTCTGGTTCAGAATACCGAAAATCAATTCCAGAATCAAACGTTTGTTTTTTTAGTAGTTATTGCGTAATTTGAATTTAATTCTGGGGCTGTAGCTCAGTTGGGAGAGCGCTTCGTTCGCAACGAAGAGGTCGTCAGTTCGATCCTGATCAGCTCCACGGAATAATCACTCATAGAGTGGTGAAACGTAAGAAGCTGTAGCTCAATGGCAAGAGCGTCCCGCTGCAAGCGGGAAGGTCGTCAGTTCGATCCTGATCAGCTCCACGGA
>JAPLFR010000004.1:0-22345 GCA_026390575.1 Ignavibacteriales bacterium | reverse complement strand
GTAAGAAGCTGTAGCTCAATGGCAAGAGCGTCCCGCTGCAAGCGGGAAGGTCGTCAGTTCGATCCTGATCAGCTCCACGGAATAATCACTCATAGAGTGGTGAAACGTAAGAAGCTGTAGCTCAATGGCAAGAGCGTCCCGGTACAAGCGGGAAGGTCGTCAGTTCTTCCTTCCGAAGGAATGCCTTCGGCAGAAGGAATCTGCCAAAGGCATGGCTTCGCCACCTTCGGGAGATCCTGATCAGCTCCACAAGGTAATAATTTGTGAATGATGAAAGAAAGTGTTAAAACACTAATCGCAAATTAGCCTAATACAAACATTTATTTGTCGAGGTTTTATTTGTTCATTTGGGGTCAAGTCCTGCGCAACAAAGCATTGCCCAACCCCGCCAGGTCCGGAAGGAAGCAACGGTCGGCAAACAGTCTTGTGTGACGCAGGGAAGCTTGACCTCTTTTTTAATTTTCAATACTTACAGCCACCACCGATGGCTCAACCGCTCGGCGAGTGCGTTCGACAGAATGTGTCGGAATCGACGATCGCAGTCTGACGACCGCTGGCGATTGGAAAACGGTACAAACCATATGGTCTATTATTACATAGCCATTCTTATTCTTACCACCAGTATCACGCTTCAAGAGAAGCGCCGTACTGTTGATGGTAGAGCGCTTTGTTTCGACCGATTTGGAGGAAGACTCACGCGAGTGTTTCCCCACCTCGAATGGAATCTACATTCGGGCAGGACTTTTCCACTTCGTTTTGAAACGCTGCAAGCTCATCACCCAATATTATTGCTGAAGTGGAAGAGGATTCCGCATGAAAAAAGAAATTATCATCAATTCGACTGCGAACGAACATCGCATTGCCATTCTTGAGGATGGCAAGACCGCTGAACTGTTTGTAGAAACACCCGGTAAAGCACGTAACGTTGGCGACATTTATCTTGGTAAAATTGCCAAAGTGATGCCTGGTATCCGTGCTGCATTTGTCGATATCGGCATGAGCCAAGATGCATTTCTGCATTTTTCCGATGTCGGTTCCATTGAAGAGTTTAACACACTCTTCGATGAAGATGAAGACGAGAAGGAAGAAGAAGCTGCAGAGGCAACATCTCAAGCTTCCAATGGTGCAGTTCCAACACACGAAGGGATTGTTGTTCCTCAAAACGGTGAACTTGCCGAGAGCAAAGATCATCGCCACGATCAACAACGGCGTCGTCATTCTCAACAAAACATTCCGCAAGTCAATTTGCAAAAAGGGCAGGAAATTTTAGTTCAAATTACAAAAGAACCAGTAGGCAAAAAAGGCGTGCGTGTTCGTTCAGCAATTTCCATGCCCGGACGCTTTCTGGTTCTCATTCCTTTCGATGGAAAAGTCGGTGTTTCCAAGAAACTTTCGAACTTCAAAGAGAAACGGCGGCTCCGCAAAGTAGTCCGAACAATGCTGCCGAAAGGATTCGGCGCAATCATTCGAACGGTCGCCGATGGAAAAACAGACGAGATGCTTCAACAAGATCTTGATGAATTAATCAAAACGTGGCAGGGTATCGAAAAATCTGTGAAGACGGAAAATGCACCCGCGCTTATTTATAAAGACATGAACACGACGTCCAGTGTCATTCGCGATCTCTTTCAAGATACGGTAGAGCACGTTGTCGTGGATGAAAAGAAACTGTTCAAAGAAATTCGTGCTTATGTTCAATGGGTTTCACCCGATATGCTTAATCGCGTGGAGTACTATCGTGAGAAAGAGCCGATTTTTGATAAGTACGGCATTGAGAAAGAAATTCAAATTCTTCTCAGCAAGAAAGTGTGGCTGAAGAGCGGTGGTTACTTATTCCTCGAAAAAACGGAAGCCATGACCGTGATCGATGTGAACAGCGGACGTTATGCGGCGAAGAAAGAACAAGAACTGAATTCGCTCCGCACCAATCTTGAAGCGTCGCGCGAAATTTGCCGGCAGCTTCGGTTGCGCGATATAGGCGGTCTCGTTGTTGTGGATTTTATCGATCTGGAAGATGAAAAGAACAAGAAAAAAATCTACGATGAGATGAAAAAAGAATTGCGGAAGGATCGCGCTAAGGTGACGGTTTTGCCAATGACTGATTTTGGATTGGTACAGATTACACGCCAGCGTATTCGCCAAAGCTTGCAATTGAGTTTCAGCGAAGGATGCCCGATGTGCGGAGGCACTGGTTTGGTGCAGTCCAAAACATCTACCTTGAATCAAATTGAACGCTGGATTAAACGGTTCAAAACAGAAAAACGCGAGTACCGATTGGAACTGAGAGTGAATCCTGTCATCGCAGAATATCTTTCTGTAGGCACGATCAGCAGGCTGACGAAATTGCAGTTCAAATTCTTCGTGAAAATGAAACTCATTCCGGATCCAGCGTTGCCTGCAGATGAATTCAAATTCTTCTCAGTGAAGCAGAAGAAAGAAATCACAGATCAGTACAAGTAGAGCAAAGATAAGGTCACGGATATCGGCAGAGATAAATCTCCAGCCGATTAAAAAAAACACAAAGGAAGTAATGCTGAAACGAACTCCATTTTACAATCTGCATACGAAGCTTAGTGCGAAGATGGTTGAATTTGCCGGCTTCGAAATGCCTGTGCAATATTCAAGTATCATTGAAGAACATCTCGCCGTACGCCGATCAGTCGGCGTTTTCGATGTTACACACATGGGAGAATTCTACGTGCACGGCAAAGGTGCGCTTGCATTCCTTCAGAAAGTGACGATTAACGATGTTGCAAGATTGAGACCTGGAAGAGTGCAATATTCCGCTATGTGCTATGAGGATGGCGGAATTATCGACGACCTTCTTATTTATCGAATGGAAAATCAGTACATGCTCGTTGTCAATGCGTCTAATCTTCAAAAGGATTTTGATTGGCTTCAATCTCAAAAATTCGGTGATGTGGAGCTTGAAAATGTAAGCGATGCGACATCGCTGCTTGCGGTACAAGGTCCTAAATCATTAGCTGCACTTCAAAAATTGACGAAAGAAGATTTATCCAAAATCGAGTACTACGCTTTCACGCATGGTGTACTCGCCGGTGTCTCGATGATGATCTCCCGCACCGGATACACAGGTGAGCTCGGCTTTGAATTATATTTCGATGCCGATATTGAAACTGCGAAAAATGTTTGGAAGGCACTCTTCGAAGCCGGCAAAGAATTCGGCATACAGCCCGTCGGACTCGGCGCTCGTGATACACTGCGCCTTGAAATGGGATTCTGTCTTTACGGAAATGATATCGATAAGACGACGAATCCATTGGAAGCCGGACTGGGATGGATTACAAAACTCAGCAAAAAAGAATTCAACGGACGCACTTCAATGGTGAAAGCAAGAGAAGAAGGTTTGAAACGGAAACTTATTGGTTTCACACTTCCGGATCGAACATTGGCGCGTCACGGGTATGAAATTATTCATAATGGAAGTGTCGTTGGTCATGTGACAAGCGGCACCTTTTCACCATCGCTCAAAAAAGGTATCGGCATGGGGTATGTTTCTGCCGAACTGGCAAACGCCGGGAATGTCGTTTCAGTGCGAGTAAGAGATAAAGAAATACCTGCCACAATTGTAGTAATGCCGTTTCTACAAAATCATTAGTGAGGGGGGTTGTATGAAAATAGATCTCAGCTTTAGCGCAGGTCAGTTCGATGATTTGCAACTGCGTGATAAGAATGTAGTGGTGCTCGATGTCTTGCGCGCAAGTTCCACGATCACCGTTGCATTGAACAACGGCGCTCGTGAAATAATTCCGGTTGCAAGTATCGAGTCTGCGGTGAAGATCTCCGGAAGTCTGTTTGGGGAGGTCACTCTGCGCGGCGGTGAACGCAACGGAAAAATAATCGAAGGATTTAATCTCGGAAATTCACCGCTGGAATACAGTGAAGCCGCTGTGAAGGGAAAATCTATCATCTACTGCACAACGAACGGTTCGGTTGCAATGGCGAAGAGCCGATACGCGCGTATGCTGATAGTCGGCTCCTTTCTGAACCTGACAACTATGGTGGATTTTATCAGAGAAGAAAAGAAAGATTTTTTATTTATCTGTGCCGGGAGATTAAATTCCATTGGATATTTTAGTCTGGAAGATGCAGTGTGCGCAGGAATGATGATTCAAAAACTGATGAAAGATGAATCGTTGGAATTGCATCTCAGCGATTCGGCGAAAGCGGCACACGCTCTTTACAAATCGTTCGGGCGTTCAATTCTCAAGATGCTGAAGACTTCCGAACATGGAAAGTACCTGAGCGAGATCGGTTTCGCAGATGATTTGAAGATTTGCGCTGCTGTCGATTCAGTGCCGGTCCTTCCGGTGCAGATTGAAAATAAAATCAAACTCAAGAAGGAAGAACCGCCCGTCGTTTCTGCATAAATAGTGTTTGCAGACAAAAACCTCTATGGCAGAGAATCAAAAAAAATCTGAGAAGAAAGAATCACCTCACCATCGGCGGCAAATTGGTGCGCTTATTGGTATGCTCGCTTCGCTCATGCTTCTGCTGAGTATCATCTCGTATTCTGCGATCGATCAGGCGAGCGGGGAGATTTCGCTGTGGGATATATGGAAAGTTTTTTCAAACGATGAATCTATTCTGTTGAAAGCGGAACGCACACAGAATTGGCTTGGATTGTGTGGAGCGGTAGTTTCTAATTGGTTCATCAATTCAACGATTGGCTTTGCCGTCATCATCGTTCCGCTCCTTGGCTTCGTGTGGTCTTTCTATTTGTTGAATAAAAATAACCTCCGCCGCAAAATTATACTCACAAATTATTCAATCATTCTCGCCGTTCTCTTCGCCTCCTTTACCGGATTGTTGAAGCAGTTCGATGGTGCATTGCCGATGGAATGGAGCGGAGTTGTCGGTCACTTCATCGCGTACGTGCTTGTGAAATCGATAGGCATCACCGGAGCAACAATCTGTGTCATTGGCGGATTCGTCATCGTGTTGACGCTGTTAGTGGATTTGGATTATAAAGTCACATGGACAAAACTACACGATGCTGTAGCTGTCTGGATGGAGTGGCTGAGAGAAAAGCAGGAATCATGGAAAGTTCGGCGCGATGCCAAACAAAAAGATAATGAGGCAAAGCAGGCAATAGCGGCAGTTCGAATAAAAAAACCGGCAGAAGAATTAACGGAACCTGTTGCTCGGATAAAAACATTACCAACTCCGATCAATCCTGTCATCAAACCGGTGGATTCAAAACCCGCAATAGAGGAATCGGTACCGATCGGAGACCAGTTGAACGAGCGATTAAAAGATTCCGCGCTCTCTATCGATATCCTCGAGAAAGTTGTTGAAGCTGAGGTCGATTTTGATGAACGAACAGTGGCTTTGGATGAAACGACTGTAGAAGAAATCGATTACGTCTTTCCGTCAGTGGAGCTTCTTGACGTTCATCGGGAAAGTGAAAATGTGAATGAAGATGAATTGAAAGCCAACGCAGAATTACTTCGTGCGAAGCTCTCAGATTTTTCAGTTGAGATCGATAGTGTTTCAGTAACACCGGGTCCGGTTGTAACGCTCTATGAGCTTGTTCCAGCCGCTGGTGTGAAAATCAGCAGAATTGAAAGTCTGCAAGATGACATTGCACTTGCATTAAAAGCAAAAGGCATTAGGATCATTGCGCCCATGCCGGGCAAAGGCACCGTCGGTGTTGAGATTCCCAATCATAATCCGTCGCTTGTAACGATTCGCAGTATTATTAATTCTGCAAAGTTTCGGGATTCAAAAGCAACGCTTCCGCTGGCGATGGGAAAATCAATCTCAGGCGAAGTGTTCGTGGACGATCTTGCAAAGATGCCGCACCTGCTTATTGCGGGTTCGACAGGTTCCGGGAAGAGTGTCGGTATCAATACCATCATCACAAGTTTGATCTACCGGCTGCATCCGAGCGATGTGAAATTTGTCATCATCGACCCCAAAAAGATTGAACTCACACTTTTCAAAAAACTTCGGAATCATTATCTTGCCGTATCGCCGGATTTGGATGAAGAAATTATTACTGAGGCAAACAATGCTGTGCTCGTTCTGAAAAGTGTTGAATTGGAGATGGAGAACCGGTACGATCGGTTGGCGGCTGCCGGCGTACGGAATGTTGCCGATTACAATGAACGATTCGCCGCCGGACGTTTGCATGATTCAGAGACCATCAAGCATCGTAAAATTCCGTACCTCATTGTTGTGATTGATGAATTAGCTGATTTGATGATTACTGCTGCAAAAGAAGTTGAAGAACCAATTGCGCGTTTAGCCCAGTTAGCGCGCGCCGTGGGTATTCATCTTGTCGTTGCGACCCAGCGTCCATCGGTGGATGTTATCACCGGTGTCATAAAAGCAAATTTTCCCGCCCGGATTGCCTATCAAGTGTCATCGAAGATTGACTCCCGTACGATTCTTGATATGAATGGTGCAGATCAATTGCTCGGAAATGGCGATATGCTGTACTTGCCGTCCGGCTCGCCGAAGCCGCACCGAATTCAGAATGCGTTCATCTCGACGGATGAAGTGGAACGAGTGACGAATCATATCGGCAAGCAAAAAGGGTACAGCGCTCCATTCAAATTGCCGTCGGTCCTGGAAAAGAAACGGCAGGCCGGTACCAGTGCAGGTGTGAGTGAAGATGAGTTGTTTGAAGAAGCGGCACATATTGTGGTACGGCATCAGCAGGGTTCGGTGTCGCTGCTCCAACGGAGATTGAAAGTAGGGTACTCACGCGCAGCCCGGATGATTGATGAATTAGAGGCAGCCGGTATTGTCGGGCAGTTTGACGGAAGCAAAGCGCGTGAAGTGCTGGTGGAAACAGAAGCAGAATTGGAAGTGATATTAAAAAGCCTATGAGTATGAAAATAGTATATGCGGCAGCGTTGGTAATTTTCTTTGTCATGGAAACCGCCGCGCAGGAAAAAGAATGGACAGTCAAGCAGGTGACCGAGCAGTTGCATCACCGGTACGAAATGATTGATGATGCACTCGTGCAATTCGAACAGCATGTCAAATTCGGATTTTCAAACATTGAGCAGAATTTCAGCGGCAAGCTGAAAATGAAAAAACCAAAACACTACCGCATCGAGTCGGAACATCAAACGATAGTGACGGATGGCACAACGGTATGGGCGTACTCTACGGCAAATAATCAGGTCATTGTCGATAAATACAAAGAGAATTCCAATTCAATTTCTCCAGAACAATTCATGCTCAATCTTCCTGCAAATTATTATGCTTCCTTGCTTGGATACGAAAAACAAACAATGGGAAACGTCGTTCTTCTCAAGCTTGTGCCGAAAGATGACCGCTCATTTGTGAAATCGGTAAAACTCTCTATTGAAGAAAATAGCTGGATGGTACGAAAAATAGTAATCCTTGATATCAACGAAACAGAAACAACATATACAGTGAAAGACATCAAACTCAATACAAATATCAAAGATAAAACTTTCACGTTCGAGACGCCGGAAGGTGCAGAAGTCGTGGACCTTCGTTAATCACTACCCAAATCTCTTATGTCTGCTCAATCACGAAGTATTCTACGATATTCAATAAGTTTCCTTTTAGCTTTCGGTTTTCTTTACCTCGCTTTTCGCGGTGTAAAGCTTTCTGAATTGTGGGAGTCATTAAAAGGCGCTAATTACTGGTGGGTAGCGCTGCTTATTCCTCTTAACATTCTTATGAATTGGGTTCGGGCAGAGCGCTGGGCGCACTTGCTGGCTCCCATCAAGTCCCCCATCTCAAAACGTAGTCTTTTCTCAGGTGTGATGATTGGATATGCCATCAATAATGTCTTGCCGCGTGTTGGCGAGATTGTTCGTCCCTACATTATCGGAAATCGGGAAGGTATTTCCAGAAGTTCGGTGTTCGGGACAATTGTCGTGGAACGTATTTTGGATTTTATGAGTTTCTACTTCATTGTATGTATTGTTCTTTTTCTCTATCCTCACTCGCTCGATCCATTCGTGAATCAACCAGATACAGTTCGTCCGTTGTTCCTTCTCGGTTCCATTGCGGGTCTTATCTTTTTTGTCCTTCTCTTCTTCAAAGCAGAAGCATTATTTCGATTTCTCGCAAAAGTGTTCCGCTTTCTTCCTGACAAGCAAAAAGAAAAAATAGAAAAAATATTAGATAAATTTTATACCGGATTTGCTGTAGCGAAATTGCGCGACAAGTTTGGTGTGATTTTATTTCAGAGCTTTTTAATCTGGGGATTGAATGCGTTAATAATGTTTGTGCCGTTTTTTGCATTTGCCCCATTAGTGAAATCAGGGATGGATTTTGGTGCATCTGTCGTGCTCTTAGTCATTTCATCTATTGCATGGATTTTACCGGCGCCCGGTGCGATGGGAACATACCATTCATTTTTAAAAGTCGCGATGATGAAGCTGTACGGCATTGATGAGACAACATCGTTAAGTTACGCGATTGTCACACATGAAGTTGGGTATCTCGTTGTTATGGTTATAGGCGCGTATTATTATTTTCGCGACCATCTTCAGATATCTGACTTGACCAGCGCTTCATCAAAAGAAGAATGATGAAGAAATGTGGAACACAAAATTCATTGAAACGTAGATATTGTCCACTGGGGAATTTAAAAATGAAAAACAGAATTATCCAATACAAGATAGGAGATGTACGTTGAGTGTCATTAATGCAGTTCTTTTAGCGATTCTTCAGGGATTTACAGAGTTCTTGCCTGTAAGCAGTTCCGGCCATTTAGTGCTCGTGCAGGAATTGCTTAATCTTCATGATCCGCAAATGATTATTTTTGATGTCTTTGTGCATTTCGGCACGCTCATAAGTGTTGTGTTTGTATTTTGGAAAGATCTTCTTGAAATTCTGCGGTCGTTCGTTAAAGCATTGTCAGCAGTGAAGCTAAAAAAGGATTACGAGAAGACAGAACATTTTCTGCTTGGTGTTGCGATTATTATCGGTTCGATTCCGGCGGGAATTATTGGGCTCCTCTACCGTCATCAGATTGAAGCGGCATTTACTGATCCAAAACTTGTAGCGATGAATCTCGTTATTACCGGGCTCATATTATTCTTGACCCGGCTCAGTAAACCTATCCAGGGTAAAAAGGTAGGGCTGGTAGCAGCGTTTATCATTGGAATTGCGCAAGCGGTGGCAATATTGCCGGGAATTTCTCGTTCCGGCTCTACGATGAGCACTGCGCTTTATTTGAAAATTTCACCAATGCTGGCGGCGCGATTTTCATTTCTTCTTTCTGTTCCTGTGATTGCCGGCGCGGCATTATTGGAAGGGCACAAGCTTTTTAAGTATGGCAACACTCTTGGTACAATGCCATTAGTAGTAGGCACAATGGTGTCGGCAATTGCAGGGTACTTTGCCATTAAAGTGCTGTTGAAAATTATGGAGAAGGGAAAGTTCAGCTGGTTCTCGGTTTATTGCCTGGCAATAGGCATTCTTGGCATTCTCTTTATATAAGGAAGGAACGAATTATGCGCATAACGAAACTTGCATTCGGTTTTACAATTATCTTTGGACTTACTCAGTCCATTAACTGTCAATCTGATACAACAAAAGGAAAAACCGTGGACATTTCAATTGAAACAACCAAAGGCAACATTGAACTGGAATTGTTTGAATCCGACGCCCCGAAGACTGTTGCCAACTTCGCCGGACTGGCCGAACAAGGGTACTTCAATGGTATCATCTTCCATCGCATCTCCAAAGGGTTCGTTATCCAAGGCGGCGACTCTACAGGAACAGGAAGAGGCGGGAAAAGTATATATGGAAAAGAATTTGAGGACGAACTCAATCCTGCGACGCCATCGTTTAAAGAAGGGTACAAACGCGGCACTGTTGCGATGGCAAATCGCGGGCCGAACACGAACACGAGTCAGTTCTTTATTATTTTAAATGATGCACCATGGCTGCCCAAAAATTATACGATCTTCGGAAAAGTAACAA
Organism: Ignavibacteriales bacterium; assembly: GCA_026390575.1. Classification (NCBI taxonomy): domain Bacteria; kingdom Pseudomonadati; phylum Ignavibacteriota; class Ignavibacteria; order Ignavibacteriales; species Ignavibacteriales bacterium. The sequence goes on along the minus strand of JAPLFR010000004.1, from coordinate 12,400 downwards.
AGGGAATGGACGTGGTGGATTCGATTGCGGCGGTTGAGATCATCCCGCAAATGGGAGAAACCGATGGCAAACCAAAAGTTGATATCGTCATGAAGAAGGTTACGGTGAAGAAAGAAGCGGGGAAATAAGTTCCGTGGCAATGTTGAAATCCAAAAAAGAAAAATTTCCAAATTACGACGACTTCCTTGAAGCGACAAAAGACAAGAAATATGCGCCTATGTATCTGTTTATTGGCGAGGAAGATTTCCTAAGCGGGGAATGCGTGGATCGTGTCATTAGCGATTTATTGACGGCGGACACGAAAGCATTCAATCTCGATGTCGCGTACGGAAGCAAAGCGGATGCGAGCCAAGTCATGGCACATGCATCATCGTTTCCCATGATGAGCGACCGGCGTGTCGTTGTGATAAAAGAATTCGACAAATTGCTTATCGGTGATTCCGTGAAAGAACTTGTATCTGCGTATATTGCACGTCCATTGGAATCAACCTGCCTTCTCTTGTTAGCGGAGAAGCCTGATTTTCGCACGAAGCCGTTCAGCGATATGAAAAAAAAAGGTGCAGTATTTTCATTCAATCCGCTTTATGATAATCAAGTACCGGCATGGATTGCCGCCCGCTGCAAAAGCATGGGGAGGGAAATTGATATTGAAGCATGTCGATTGATGCAGGCATACATCGGAAATTCACTTCGGGCAATCCAAAACGAATTAGACAAACTCTTCACCTACCTCGGAGAACGGAAGCGCGTAACACCGGAAGATGTTACGGATGTTGTAGGCGTCTCACGCGGATTCACGGTGTTCGATTTGCAGAATGCAATTGGTAAGAAAAATATGGGCGAAGCGATGCGCATTGTAAAGCGTATGATCGAAACAGGCGAAGCGCCACAGCTCTCTATTATCATGCTCACGAGATATTTTCATCTCGTCTGGAAAGTACAGGATATGATCAGACACGGTGCATCGGAACCGGAAGTGATTGCTGCAACAAGAATTTCTCCGTACTACTTCAAAGATTACGCAGAGGCAGCAAGGCGTTTTTCGTCTTTGCAGATTGAAAATTCATTTCGTGTTCTTCTTGAAGCGGATGTGCAATTAAAAAGCACATCACCCGATCCGTACCATCTTATGGAAATGTTGGTGTATTCGCTGATCCATGATAGTAAGTCAATCGAATCAGTTTCAGTGTGAGTGATCAATCTCCTTGTTCATTCCTTTCTCATGTGTCCCCGTCACTTGATTAAGCGGTATAGTTATCGTATTTTATATAAAGAATTCGATTCACTAAAAAATGTATAGAGGCAGATGCAGCGGTTTGTTATTGTTGTAATATCATTGCTCATTCTCAGTTGTTCCTCAGAACAAGCAACTCGTACTCATACTGATATTCCGTTTCAATCTTCTGTCGCTCAAACAACACCACCAACAGGTAAAGACCTCAAGCTTTCTTCGTTAGAAGCACACAATGGAAGCAAGCCGCATCTAAGTAAGCCGAAATCTCACAGTGTGGATTCAGTGGGCACTGCTGCTGACACAGCCTATACAAATGGCAATGCTGCTTCCGACACTTCAGGCGAAGATATGGAACTCATCCTCCAGCAGCTGGAGCAAGCCCGCCAGCATTATTTACTTGCGCTTGCTTCACAAGAATCAGGTGATTCGGTGAGCTGCGGGATTGAATTTGAAGCCGCGATTCAGATTCTTAACGAATTAAGTGATTATTCCAGCATCGACAGTTCTAAAGAATATATGGATTTGAGCAAGAGCCTTATAGAGGATTATGAAAAGTACATTACTCAAATCGATAGTCTTGGTCCAAATGCCTCCGTGTATGCACTTCGAGAAAAATTGAATCAAGTAGTGGAACAAGGCGACATTACGGGATTGAAAATTCCACATATTGAAATTAAAGGAACACAGGTTCCCTTGCCGCTCAATGAATATGTTGAGCGTGCCACTGCATTTTTTATGGGCAGAGGCAGACATTATATGGAACGCTGGCTTTATCTCTCCGGCAAGTATTTTCCGATGATGAAGCGCGTTTTCAAAGAGGAAGGAACGCCTGAAGAATTAACAATTCTTTCGATGCCAGAGAGCGGTTTGCGCCCCGATGCAAGATCGTGGGCACGTGCCGTTGGATTGTGGCAGTTTATGAAAGGCACCGGTTCGCTGTACGGGTTGCGTGTGAACTGGTGGATTGATGAAAGGATGGACTTTGAAAAGTCGACGCGGGCCGCTGCGCGGCATTTGAAGGACCTGTATTCTGAATTGGGTGATTGGAATTTGGTGCTGGGTGCGTACAATGCCGGTGCCGGCAGAATCTTCCGCGCTATGCGACGCAGCGGATCAACAGATTTTTGGGACATGAGAAAAAACTTACCACGCCAGACTCGAAACTATATTCCACAATATGTAGCAGTCGCAAGAATTGTTTTGAATCCGCAAAAGCATGGTTTCATCGATGTGCAAAAAGCGGATTCACTTGCGTTTGATGTTGTGGAGATTAATGACTGTATCGATTTACGCATACTTGCAAAATGCGCTTTGACAACTGTGGACACGCTGCAGGAACTCAATCCAGAACTCCTTCGCTGGTGCACACCACCCGGCGTGAGCGGATATCGACTCCGGATTCCATACGGACGGAAAGATACGTTTCTCGTGAGTTATTCTCAAATTCCCGCTGAACAAAAAAAGGATTGGGCCATTCATACCGTCAAGCGCGGTGAGACAGTCTCTTCTATTGCTCGCAAATACGGTTTGGCAACCTCATTTTTATATGACGTCAATAATATTCATACGAGCCGGCGCTTGCGTGTTGGCACAGTACTCGCAATTCCTATTCCGCGGGATGTCGCAGACAGTAAAGTTCCATTTAATTATTCGCCTGAGGTACGAGGGATGAACTTTGGTTCGGTGAAATCCTATGCTGCGAAAAATGAAGTCAGTAAAACAAAGTTGCGGCATGCGAAGCGAGAAGTGGAACGGCCGAAAGGAAAAAAGAAACTTGTGTACCATGTCAAGCGGGGCGACACGATTGGGCATATCGCTGAATGGTATCGTGTGCGTGCAAGCGATATCCGCAATTGGAATGACATTGCATACGGCAGCTATATTCATGCGGGTCAAGCGATTGCCATTTGGGTAACAGAAACAAAGGCAAAACTTTTAACAAAAGTTGACGGAATGGAATTTTCAGAGAAGCAGTCTCTGATAAAAGGTGATTTTACAGAAGCTGCGCGATCAGAAGAAGGAAATACAAGAACGAAATCTTCATCAACAGAATGGATTCAACACACAGTTAAATCCGGCGAGACATTAGAGAAGATTGCACGAACGTATGAAGTCAGCATCAGCGATTTGAAACAGTGGAATAACCTTCGTTCTTCTCGAATTGTTGCCGGGCAATCGCTGGAGATTTATGATAAGCCTGAAGAGCGCGTCAAGATTATTGCTTCATCGCCAAAAAGCCATCCTTTACCTTCAGTTAAAACATCAAGCACGGGAATTTTCTCACCAACCCATAAAGTAAAAAAAGGCGAATCGATCTATACGATTGCCAAGATGTATGGCGTAGATATCCAAACACTGAAGAAACAAAACGGCCTGCGCAAGAATAAAATTCTCGTTGGGCAAATCCTGAAAATACCTCCAAAAACAAATTCCTGAATACCGTAAGGTTTTTATTCAGGAATTTATCCGGTCCAGCCTTCTCAGATTGAGCTGCGAAGCAATGCGCCGTTCATCATTTCGCTCTCTTTTAACTTGCCTTTCGGAAATATCTTACTTACTTTTCCGTCGCATTTATGATACAATATCTATGAACAGGCAGCTTTATCGTAGTCCTTTCAGACAGTTATTTTTAGCAGTTCAAACCACTATTTCACTTTACCATAATTCAATAAGGAGAATTATTATGGGAACATTGTATTCCAGAACTATTGCGCTTATGATTGTATTGTTACTCATTGGCGTGTCGATAGTGAATGCACAAGTGACAACTGCTTCGATTAATGGTATTATTACTGATAAATCAGAACAGCCGTTGGTTGGGGCAACGGTACGAGCAATTCACGGACCATCGGGGACACAATACGGAACAATCTCGCGTGAAGACGGACATTTCAATTTGCCAGGATTACGGGTCGGTGGACCTTATATCATTAAGGTTACTTTTGTCGGATATGCACCCCAAGAAAAGAAAGGCATTAAACTTGAACTCGGTCAAAGCTTGCAGGTGAATTTTATTCTCATAGAAGAAGCAGTAGAAGCACCGGCAGTTATCATAACCGGTGAACAGCGAATTATTCTCAGTGATGGCCACACAGGAGCAGTCTCGAATGTTTCGCGTTTGAATATCGATAATCTTCCTTCCATTACAAGAACCTTTACAGATTTTCTAAAATTGTCACCGTACTTTGTCGGCAACAATGCGCAGGGACAAAACAACCGATATAACAATATTCAGATTGACGGTGTGAATTTTAACGATTTATTCGGACTTGGTTCTTCTGGAACACCAGGTCTTTCCAGCGTTTCTCCAATCAGTTTGGAAGCAATTCAAGAATTTCAGATTGCCATCTCGCCGTATGATGTTCGCCAGAATGGATTTGTCGGTGCTGGTGTCAATGCCATTACGCGAAGTGGCAGCAACGATATATCCGGGGCAGCGTTCCTCTATGGACGTAACCAAAGCTTTGTTGGCAAAAGTCCAAACGCTTTGAAAACATCCTATGCCGATTTTAACGAGCTCCAAACGGGTTTCCGCTTGGGCGGTCCTATTCTAAAAGATAAACTGTTTTATTTTGTCAGTGCTGAATACACACAACGCAACGCACCAATCGATAGAACTATTGGCGCTCCCAGCAAAGCGACCAATGTCTACACAACATCTCCAGATAGCATCAATTTATTTACGAGCACTTTAAAAACGAGATATGGTTACGATCCAGGTTCATTCACCAATTCACCATACCCTCGAAGAGCTGGAAAATTCCTTGTTCGACTCGATTATAACATTGATGATCAAAATAAACTTACAGTACGCGATAATTTCTTGACAGGGTATGACAATTTTGCACCCTCCTATTCAACCGGTAGTTATCTCTATGCCACAAATAGTATGTATCAAATGAACAATACAACGAATTCGTTGGTGGCACAGTTGACCAGCATTTTCAGTAATAATATTTCGAACGAATTTATTTTCGGTTATACTGCAGTGCGTGATCATCGTACCTATCCTGGTTCAGACCTTCCTTTTATTGTCATCAAAAATGTGGGAGATGCTACCGGCGGACAAACGAATTTGGTTGCCGGGGCCGAACAGTACAGCCGCAAGAACCAACTCGATCAGGATATCATCGAGTTGACCGATAACTTTACCTATTACTTGGGGAACCACACGCTCACGATTGGCACTCACAATGAAATCTTTTCTTTTAGAAATTTATATATTGCCAACTCCGCTGGATATTATCAATTTAACAACCTTGCCGATTTCGTCAATGGCAACCGTGCTTATGAATATCAACTGAGTTATGCATTGAATGGAGATCCCAGCCTTGCAGCCAAATTCAAAGCGGTTCAATACGGTTTCTATGCACAAGATGAATGGACTATTATCCCAAAGTTGAAGGTTGCTGCCGGTGTTCGCTTCGATATTCCAACGTTGCCTGATAAACCGACATACAATTACAAATTTGATTCGACATTTGCTGGACAATATTCAACCAGCAATGTACCAAGTGGACAAGTATTATTCTCTCCGCGTATAGGTGTTAATTATGATGTCTTTGGAGATCGAACAACACAGGTGCGTGCAGGAACAGGAATCTTCAGCGGCCGTGTTCCTTACGTTTGGCTGTCCAATCAATATTCAAACACGGGCGCAGAATTCGCGCGGTTAGATCTTTACAACTCTACTTCTTTTGTTGCAGATCCATTAAATCAACCGCGAGGAAACGCAGTGCAAACAACAGAAGTGGATGTTACGAGTAAAGATTTTAAATTGCCGCAAGTATGGCGTACCACTGTTGGCGTTGATCAAAAATTACCATTTGACTTTGTCGGAACTGTGGAAGGTGTTTGGTCTTACAACACCAATGAAATCAACTATCAGGATATTAATTTAAAGCGTACAGGTGTATATTCATCTGATGGACGTCCGTTATATGGCACGTACAATGCGACAACAAAAAAATGGGCCTATTCAAGGGTTAATGCGACAAACTTTACAAACATCATTTTGTTGTCAAATACTGGTTTGGGGTATTCAACCAACCTGACGGTACAATTGCAGCGTTCCAACACACCTGATGGCATCGATGCCAATATCGCTTATACCTATGGTGTTTCAAAAGATATTAATAGCGGCACATCTTCACAAGCAGCATCACAATTTAAATACAATCCAGCTAAAGATCCTAATGCAGCAGTGGAGAGTTATTCCCTATTTGACCGCACACATCGTGTTATGGTTGCTGCGTCGTACAGGTACGAATGGTCACCGGGGTATTCAACCACATTCGGTTTGGATTACAGCGGAATTTCCGGACAGCCCTATACATGGCTTGTATTCGGCGATATGAACGGTGATGGTCAAACATCGAATGATCTCCTCTATATCCCCAAAGATGAAAACGATATCATTTTGGTGAGTTCAGCAGGAGCTGTTCTCCCGACAACAGATGCGGCGTATACCAGGCTCTTCAACTTCATCAATAATGATGATTACCTGAACAGTCATAAAGGACAGATGTCCAAACGAAACGAAGCTCATACCCGTTGGTCAGGACAGATTGATCTTCATATCGGACAAGAGATTCCTATTATTCCAGGGCATAAAATTGAAATCATGTTCGATATTCTAAACGTCATGAATATGATCAACAGTGATTGGGGTTGGGTAGTAATCGTTCCTAACCAAACGACAACCAATATGTTGAACTTTAATTCCTACAATGCTTCCGGGCAACCTCAGTATACACTCGGTAGTTTAGCTGATCCGACATCGGCACTGGATCCGCAATCCCGCTGGCAGTTACAGATTGGCGTAAGGTATTCGTTCTAAAATGTAACTTGTTGCATAGCCAAACAAAAACCCCGTCAAATATCGATGGGGTTTTTTATTTTACTTGTCTTGTCCTGAAAAAGTTGTGCAGTAGATATACTCGTTCCATGAAACGAAGATGAAAATAAAGATCAAGAGATGCATTTCCCACAATCTACACAATAAGTAATGCTCCATGTCAAGGTGTTCAGGAATATGAACGGAGTAGTATTACAGTAGATATCTAAAAGCTGAGGGGGGCGATAGAATCTTCACAGGAATAAAATTCTTGTTGACAAATAATGAAAAACACACTTTAAATGCAATCATAACATTCATGTTATCGAAATATTATTTTTCGACTTTATCTGGAAAGAACATTGATTCTCAACCAAAAAAACATAGATTGGTAATGCACCTTGTGGTCAAGTTTTTGATTACGCGAATGAATAATAGATACATTAATACGTATATCCTTTTCCTGCCTCTTCTTCTTCCACTTGTGACAGCCGAAGCACAGCACTTAAGTAAAACGACAGATGCCGTAGGAACATTTTATACAAACGTCGGTCAAATTGGGCTGACTATTACAAACTATGGCACGATGGGTACAAGGAACAACAGTTGGCCTAACCAGCCATCGTGTGTGTATCCTTCCGGCTCTCTCATTGAACATATGTATCAAAGCGGCCTCTGGATTGGCGGTCAGTTACGGCACGATCTGACGTATCACGCACGTGTGACGACTGGATCATCGGATCGCGTCAGCACGAGTCCACTGACGGGATATGAATTTACTACAGATGTTTCCTCGACGATGGTTCAACGTTCATCTCTTGCAAATTCGCCCTACTTCGACCGGAATGCTATCAGCCATCAAGATTTTCTTGCCGAGTACACAGATAGATACACAAGAGTTCCTGTGCAATCAGGAATCGGCGATTCAATTAACGGACATAATCCGCTCGGAATTACTGTCTATCAGGAAAGCTATGCGTGGAATTTCCCCTACGCCAATAATTTTGTGATCCTCAGTTACACAATTACCAATATGAATGTTGATACCATCGATGGATTGTATATCGGTCTGTGGTGCGATAATGTAGTACGCAATACCAACGCAGTACGTCCATCAGTTGGTAGATTGTTCTTTCAGTCTTGCGGGGAGGGATTCGATTCGCTTGCGAGAATGATGTACACATACGAATCAAATCCTAGCCCGGGCAGTGTTCCGGCAAACAGTTATATTGGTGTGGTGCTGCTTGGTGCTACGCCATTCCCCACAGGGATTTGTTGGCTCCACGATTTGCATACACAGACGTACTACAATGCATGGTTGTACCAGCAAGGCGGTACGGGATATCCAGAATTGTATTCACCGACAGATGATTACAATGCATCGCCGTATCTAAGCCGTTATACACGACTTGGGAATTCTCTTCCGCAATCTATTATCACCTATGTGCATAATACACCAAATAACTACACGACACTTCTTTCTACAGGTCCATGGGAGACCCTGTTACCGGGGCAGTCAGTGCAGGTAGTATTCGCGATTGTGTGCGCGGACAACTCAAATAAGCTGCTGCCCGAAAGGACAGACGATATCACGCAAAGAAAATTTCTGAATGCCGGCTCGTTGTGGTCACAGCAATGCTATAATGGAGAAGATGTCAATGGAAACGATACGCTTGATGCAGGAGAAGATATTGCAACACGAGCTGCAGGCGGTATAATCCCGGGACCAGACGGAAAACTGACCCGCTATGTACTGCCAACACCACCTTCCCAGCCGCATGTCCATGCGGAGGTAGAAAATCAACAGGCAACTATATATTGGGATCGGTCTGCCGAGTTTTCGCGCGATCCGCAAAGCGGCAAACTCGATTTCGAAGGGTATCGCATTTACCGAACAAATGCAGGAGCAGATATTCAAAATCCATCCAGTTGGCTCCTCAATATCCCGATTGTTGGTGATTTCGATCGTTCTGATGATGCGATTAGGTATAACACAGGATTTAATAAAATCTTGATCGATACTTCCAAAAATTTCACGGGTATAACATTTGCCGGGGATACGACGCATTACTTCTATAGGTTTCCGCCTCAAGGGACGAACGTTACTCAGTTAAACGGTTGGCAATATGTCTACGGTGTCTCTGCGTATGATTCAGGAGATGTGGCAAACAATATTTCTTCAATGGAAAGCGCAATCTCTTCTGTGAGTACTATTACTGGTTCAAAAGCCACTTCTGATCCTTCGAAGGAAATTGGTGTGTATCCGAATCCCTATTATGGAAAAGCGATTTGGGATGGAGGCAGCGAGCGTTCCCGGAAGATCTATTTTTATAATTTGCCCGCCAATGCGACGATTACAATCTTTACACTTGCGGGTGATGTTGTCGCCCAATTTAATCACAGCAGCACTCAAGCCGGTACGAATATTCAATGGTTCAAGCAGTTTGCGGGCGCGCAGGTTCCACAGTTTGCAGGCGGAGAACACGCGTGGGATTTGATCTCGAAGTATGATCAAGCCATTGCAACAGGATTGTACTTATTTACAGTGAAAGACAAAGAAACCGGAGATGTTAAAACCGGCAAATTTGTCGTGATCAAATAGCGAACATCTACTTTAAATAAAATAGAATTATCATTTCCATGGATTGATTGAGCGCGATATTATTAACGAGCAAGCGGGAGCATACAACGTACGATTTCCGATTAAAGTCCTGCGTAAGGGATGCCAAAGAGCGGCACGTTCGGGAATGAGAAACCGTTTTTAGATAGGTTCTAAAAGATATTATTCATTATTTTTTTCATTTTATTTGTTGGAGGGTGTTATGAAAAAACTGTTACCGTTAATTCTGTTGCTTATTCTCACTGTCTTTATTTTGCCTGCGGCGCAAAAAAAACATATTTCGAAGGTTGCGAAAAATACGGACATGGCGTGGAGAAACTATCCATTGGTTTCCATCCACGACATCCAATACGTTTCGCCGGATTTGCTGCATTCCTGCGATTCCGCCGATGCGGCGAGCGGTCCTGCGTCGACTGTGACAGGCCCCTGGCTCAAGCAGGCCTCTGCGTATTACAGTAGCAACCAACCAGGTGGATTGAAGGATACTATAGAAATTGTGGGGCAAATCATCGTTCCTCCGAAGTACATCACATTCACAGGGTATGCAGGTTATAACTTCACGTTACGTGATACGAGTTCCGGATCGGGTGCTTGGAGCAGTTTGCTTGTTAGGACGAGTGCTATAACAGATACACTTGCTCTGTATAACGCAGGCCTTCTTACGTATGAGCCGGGAGACATTATTCGATTACGCGGATATGTTGACGAGTATCCTCCGAGCTCTTTTGCCAGTGGGACTCAGTTAGTTCCTATCGCAGCCACATTCCTCCCTGATTCTGCTATGAGTCAATGCGTTGAGTATGTCGATACTAAACCTCTCCCTGCGCCCCCATTAGTCACAGCCGACCAGTTTATGAATGGACCATATACAACGTCAGGAAAAAATATACAATTCTCTATGGGTGAACAATGGGAAAGCTGCTATATACAATTGACAAACTTGAAGGTTGTTTCTGTCATTAACAATACGAACGGTACATTTTCCATGCAGGACGACAATGGAAATGAAGTTGGAACAATGGATGGATCGAGATGGTTCACGTTGAGAGCGGGAACTCCTTCGGGAAGCCCGCTTAATTATAAAGATCCAGCATCGACATATTCAATTCCCGCAGTAGGTCAGGTAATCAAATCAATTCGTGGTTATATGTTTGGCAACTCAGGAAGCGATGCCAACCGTGGATACAGAATATTTCCTGTATTTCCCGGTGACATCATATTGGGAGGTGTATTTCCAACAATCAATACGCATAGGCGATATCCTGTAGCGGTTACACCTTCAGATACTGTAACTATTAGTATGAAGGCATATGCACAATTTGGGGGATCTCCTCTGCAATCTGTTGCCATCAACTACAGTGCAAATAATGGAGCCTGGCAGACTCTGCAGATGACAGGCCCGAATGCAGCAGATTCCACATGGATTGGAAAAATTTCTCCAATGGATGCAGATGTCATGGTAAAATATTATGGAACAGCACAAGATACATCCGGAAATATTTCAATATATGCAAGTGCGGCTGGAGGTTCTGCGGGAATAGATACAGCGCAAGGATGTTTCTTCTATACTGTTCGCAATCGTCCTCTCACGATCTCTGATATTCAGTACACACCTTTCTCGAATGGATTGAGCGGTATGCTCGGCGCATTGGTAACGGTCAATGGAATCGTTACTGTGGATTCAAGCGACATCGATATTAATAATACAAGCGGAACTACGCCTTGGTACATTCAATCCGGCAATGATCCATGGAGCGGTATCTGGGTTGCTGGTTCATCTCAAGCATTAGATAGTTTGAAGATAGGTGATAGCGTTAGTATTCTCGGAACCGTGCAGGAGTATTTAGATGGAGTGGGAGGACAAATTGGACGTGTGACGCGTATTTATGATTCGACTGTTACAGTACTTACACATAACAATGCCTTGCCGGTACCAGTGTTAAGGAAGACAGGGGACCTTGCCGCGTCGAATGGTTCTCCAACAGCCGAACCGTATGAAGGTATGCTCGTGCGAGTAGAGAATGTAACAATCTCAAATATTGCTCCGACATTTTCGGATTCAACAGAGTATGCCGTCAACGATGGCACAGGCGATGTGATTGTACAGAGTGCCGAGGGAAAAGCAAAATACTCTCCGTTTCGAGGAGATACAGTATTAGGGAAGACAATCTTAAAACAAGACGACATATTTAGTTACATTCAAGGCATATTGTACTTCAGCTTTAACCAGTATAAGCTTGTTCCGCGAAATGATGGGGATTACGGAACACGGCAAACGGTGTCGGTGAAGCAAACAAACCTGGAAATTCCGAAAGTATTTGCCCTTGCTCAAAATTATCCGAATCCATTCAACCCGTCTACAAAGATAGATTTCGATCTTCCGAAGAGTGGATTGGTGTCGCTGAAGATTTATAATGTTCTCGGTCAGGAAATTGCATCATTGGTCAACGGCAATTATGCCGCCGGACATTACACGGTTCCGTTCGAAGCGTCGCGATTTACAACAGGTATATATTTTTATCGCCTGCAATCTGGTTCGGGCGTCGCTGTAAAGAAAATGCTTCTGATAAAATAAGGACATTTGTCCTCCTACTTTTCTTGCAGATGGTACCCAGAGTTTATACTTTGGGTACCACAGCGAGAAGAATCCAAAGGAGGATAGATGGAAAGAAGTCAGCGACATCGATCACGCTATCGCCGAGCAGAGTAT